>CAYVLM010000170.1:0-5246 GCA_964452225.1 uncultured Steroidobacteraceae bacterium
ACAAGCCGGACAAGTACTGCACGATCTCGGCGCCAGTGGAGAACACTCGCGTCACCTCCGCCGATGGCACCGACGTCACCTTCCTCAACTGCAACGGCACCGACCGGGCCAACGACGAGACGCCCAAGGGGCCGATAGGGGCCGATGCCCTGGCGAACATCACCAAGGGCACCGTTGTCTCCTTCGTGGAGGAGACCTCCTCGTCGGGGTACATCTTCCCGGCCACGCAGCTGGTCAACGCCGGCTTCAACCTCGACACCGATATCACCGCCCTCTTCGCGGGAGGCCACAACGCGTCGGTCATCGCCGTCTGCGAGGGGCAGGCCGAGGTGGGCGTCAGCTTCGACGACGCTCGCACCGACACGGACACCCAGTGCGACATGAAGTCGAACGACGTGGTGTTCGCCTATGGGCCGGAGATCCCGAACGACGGCATCGCCGTTGCCGGGAACCTGCCCGACTCGCTCAAGGCGCAGATCAAGCAGGCGTTGCTTGACTACGTCAAGACGCCGGATGGCGCAGACGTTCTCAACAACATCTACCAGATCACCGACTTCGCCGATCCGGACCTGTCCGGACTGCAGCTCATCCGCGATGCGGTCGAGAAGCTCGGCTACACCGGCTAGCACACGCCGAGAGGCGGGTCCCAAGGGCCCGCCTCTCCTCCTTTCGCGACCATGATCCGATTTGAGAACGCCTCCATCACCTACCCGGGGGGCGTTCACGCGCTCAAGAACCTCAACCTCGAGATCCCCGATGGTCAGCTGATGATCGTCGTCGGGCTCTCGGGCGCGGGGAAGTCCACGCTGATCCGCGCCATCAACGGGCTGGTGCCGCCGACCAGGGGCGACGTCATCGTCGACGGCGTCAGCGTTCGGAAGGCGAGCCCAAGGCAGCTGCGCCAGCTGCGCTCGCGGATCGGCATGATCTTCCAGACCTTCAACCTCGTGAAGCGCACGAGCGTCCTCAACAACGTCCTGATGGGGCGCCTTCACAACACGGACACCTTCCGCTCGCTCATCGGCTGGTACAAGCCGGAGGACGTGGAGATCGCCATGCGCGCGCTGGAGCGCGTGGACATCGTGGAGAAGGCCTACGTGCGCGCCTCCAACCTCTCCGGCGGCCAGCAGCAGCGCGTCGGGATCGCGCGCGCCCTGGCCCAGGACCCCAAGATCCTGCTCGCCGACGAGCCGGTCGCCAGCCTCGATCCGCCCACCAGCCACGTCGTGATGCGCGACCTCCAGCGGATCAACCGCGAGCTGGGGATCACGACCATCGTGAACCTGCACTTCCTGGACCTGGCCAAGGTCTACGGGGAGCGCATCGTCGGCCTCCGCGCCGGGGAGCTGGTCTACGACGGCACGGGCGCCCAGGCCAACGAGAACGTCTTCCGCGACATCTACGGCCGCTCCCTGACGGCCGATGACGTCATGGGGGAGGCGACCGCCACCGCCCCGGTCGGGCTGTGAGCCTGCGGATAGCCCAGGGGAGCACCCGGCCGGCAAAGCCCCGGCCATCCCTCGTCGTCCCGATCGGCCTGGTCGCGTTTCTCGTCATCACCTGGGTCGCGACCAGCGAGCAGTTCGGGATCGGCCTCGACATCGGCTCCATCATCTCTGACATCACACGCGGGGTCGGCATCCTCGGTGACCTGCTGCGCCCCAACTGGGCCTTCCTGCCGCAGACAGTGGACCCCATGGTGGAGACGTTCCGCATGGCGGTCCTGGCCGCCGCCGTCGGCTGCTCCGTGGCCCTGCCGATCGCCTTCCTTGCGTCGCGCGTCACGGCACCGAACCTGCCGACCTACGTGGGTGATCGCGCGGTCCTCAGCGTCATCCGGGCCATCCCCGACTTCCTCTACGCCATGATCTTCGTCTCGGCGGTGGGGATCGGTCCGTTGCCGGGGATCGCGGCCCTGATCCTCTTCAACATCGGCGTGGTGGCCAAGCTGCAGTCTGAGACGGTGGACGGGATCGACGCCGGGCCAATCGAGGCGGCGCGCGCGGCCGGCGGGAACCGGATGCAGACCATCCGCTGGGCGGCCCTCCCCCAGGTGCTGCCGAACTACGTGGCCTACACGCTCTACACCTTCGAGCTGAACATCCGCGCCTCCACCGTGCTCGGCATCGTGGGCGCCGGCGGCATCGGCCGCATCCTGCTGCGCGAGTACAAGTTCTTCAACTTCAGCAACATGTCCGTCATCGTCGTCGAGCTCTTTGTCCTTGTCTTCCTCATCGAGCTCGTCTCGATCACGCTGCGGCGGAGGCTGGTGTGACCGCGCCCGCGACGGCCCCGGCGCGTCCGGCCCGGCCCTCGCGGGCGAAGCGGAACGCCTCGCTCATCGCGCTCGGCATCCTCATCGTCTGGGCACTCGTGACGCTCGAGTTCGACCCCGCCAGGATCGTCAAACTTCCCGGCGGGGTCGGGCACATCTTCTACGCGATGTACCTGGAGAAGGGGCCGGACTGGAGCTACCTCGGCAAGTCCATGAGCGCCATGCTCGAATCGCTCGAGATGGCCTGGATCGGCACCGTCATCGGCGCCGCCATCTCGCTGTCCTTCGGCTTCTTCGGGGCAAAGAACGTCTCGAGCGGGCTGGTCTCGAACGCGATTCGCCAGGTGCTCAACGGAATTCGCGCCTTCCCGGAGCTGGTCCTCGCGGTCGTCGTCTTCATCCCCATCGCCGGGCTGGGCCCGGTGGCGGGATCGCTGGCCATGGGCCTGCACTCGGTCGGAACCCTCGGCAAGCTGACCGCGGAGGTGGTGGAGGGGATCGATCCCGGGCCCGTGGAGGCGGCGCGGGCCACCGGCGCCCGGACTCTGCAGGTCCAGCGCTGGGGCGTGCTGCCCCAGGTGATGCCGGAGATCGTGGCGTTCTGGCTCTACCGCTTCGAGATCAACATCCGCGCCTCGGCGGTGCTCGGGGTGGTGGGAGCCGGCGGCATCGGGTTCCTCGTCCAGCAGACCATCGCGTTCAACCGCTTCCGGCTGACGGGCACGGCGATGATCGTGGTGGTCGGGATCACGATCGTGGTCGACACCGTCTCCGGCTGGCTGCGGCGCCGGATCATCGAGGGTGCGGAGGCCAGGGTGCAGGGCGAGTTCGTGGAGCAGCCCGAGCTCGCGAGCGTCTGACGCGGGCGCGGGTCAGCTGCCGGCGGGACCGTCTCCCAGGCCGGGCGGCGCATCGGCCCCGAGCAGCACCCGGCGCGGCGTCGACGCTCGCAGCAGGGGCACGACCTGGACGATGGCCGCGCCGGCCGCCGCCATGGCGAGGCCGGCCAGCTGTCCGGCGGTGAGCCGCTCGCCGAGGAAGAGGACGGCGAGGGCCGCGATCTGGATCGTCATGGTGTTGTTGACGACGCTGGCCTCCACCGCCGACAGGCTCCGCAGGGTGTGGTTCCAGATCGTGAAGGCCACCGCGGTGTTGACCACCGCCAGCCAGCCAACGATGAGCCAGCCGGTGGCGTCGAGCGCCGGCCATCCCTCCACGGCCACGCCCACGGTGAGCAGGAGAATCGCACCGGCCACCATGCTCAGCGCGGTCAGCCCCACCGGACCGCCGAGCCGGGCCGTGGCGTCCCGGGCCAGCGAGCGGCCGAGGTGGACGGAGATCGCGGCCGCCACCAGGCAGACGGCGGCGACCCCGAACCCCGGCAGCGCGTCGGCGTGGACCGATGCCGGCCCGAGGTACAGCGCGGTGCCCGCGAGCAGGACAAGCAGCCCAAGCAGCTGGGCCGGGGAGGGAGCCTCGGCACGGCGGGCCACGGCGATGGCCGCCACGGCAGCCGGGGTGGCGGCCAGGACGAGGTTCACCGCGGTGGCCGGCAGCAGTGCGAGCGCCGCGAACTGCGCCCCCTGGGTCACGGACACGAACAGCACGCCGTAGAGGATCACCCGCCTGGCCAGGCGCCGGTCGATCCGCTGCGACGCGGGGACCCCCCGCAGCGCCCGGAGCCCCAGCGGCAGCAGGATCACGGCGGCCAGCGCATAGCGCAGCCCCGCGAACGAGAGCGGGTGCAGGTGCAGGTCGGTGAACCCGACCTTGATGAGGACCCACGAGGTCGACCACAGGAAGGTGACAAGCAGGGCCTGGGCGATGGCCACGCCGTGCGCGCGCGGCGACCGCATGGGCGGCGCGGCCGGCGGATCCTGCCGGGCGGGAAGCGAGGTTGCCAAAGCGGGCCAGCATAGCACCGGCCCTTGGGGCATCATCGGCCCATGCCCAGCCCAGAGCCGGACCTCGTCCGGCGCGACCGCACGGCCAGGGAGGCGGACGAGGAGCGTCTCGCTCCCGCCGCCATGCGCTCGGTTGCCAGCCGCGGACGCGTCCGTCCCGAGCCACCCGACGAGTTCCGCACGCCCTTCGAGCGCGACCGCGACCGGATCATCCACTCCAAGGCCTTCCGCCGCCTCAAGCACAAGACCCAGGTCTTCATCCACCCGGAGGGCGACCATTTCGTCACCCGGCTGACGCACACCCTGCAGGTCGCCCAGATCGCCCGCGCGCTGGCCGCCGCGCTGACCCTCAACGACGCGCTGACCGAGGCGATCGCGCTCGGCCACGACGTCGGCCACACCCCGTTCGGCCACACCGGCGAGGAGGCGCTCTCTCCGTACTTCCCGCCCGACGGCTGGCACCACGCCGCCCAGAGCGTTCGCGTCTTCGAGGCGCTCGAGGACCTGAACCTGACCTGGGAGGTCCGCGACGGGATTCGCGCCCACACCTGGCGGATCGAGCCGCCGCCGGCAACCCAGGAGGCATTCTGCGTTCGCTACGCGGACCGGATCGCCTACCTGTCCCACGACGCACTCGACGCCATGCGCGCCGGCGTCCTGGATCCGGCCGACTTCCCCACCCCGGTGCTTGAACGGTTCGGCGAGCCGGGGCGTGCCTGGATCGGGGAGATGATCGACGCGGTGATTGCCCACAGCCTAGCGGCCGGCCGGGTCGAGATGGACGCCGAGACGCTCGCCGTCATGGGTGACCTGCGCACGTTCATGTTCGAACGCGTCTACCTGACCCGGGACCAGCACCACCAGCAGGAGAACGCGCTGCGGGTCATCCGCAACCTGGTCGACTACCACCTCGAGCACCCCGACGAGATGCCGCCCGGCTTTCGCGAGGGCGATGCGCCGCTCATCGTGCGGGTCACCGACTACGTGGCGGGCATGACCGACCGCTACGCGCTCGCCATCCACGACCGCCTCTTCCGGCCGGACGTCTAGCCACCCCGGTTCCGGCA
>CAYVLM010000171.1:0-5222 GCA_964452225.1 uncultured Steroidobacteraceae bacterium
TGATCCCGGCCGCGCGCGCTGAGCATGCCGGCGTGGTCGTGCTGCCGGCGCCCGGGGGCAGGTTCGGGACTGTGCGCCTGCTGCGCGCCGCGGCGGCCGAGCGTGTGGCTGTCGTCGTGGCCAGGGGCGTCGCCGGCGGGGAGTCCCGGGCCGCGTACCGCGTGATCCTGGCACCGGCCCGGGAGACGCCCGCGGGTCGGGCCGCGTACCAGGCGGCGATCGACCTGGCGGTGCACGGGAAGGCCCAGCTCATCGGGATCGCCATCCGTCCTCCGCTGTTCATGGGCGGCACCGAGGCCCGGTCCGAGGCCACGCTGGCGCTGGCTCGCATGCGGGAGGCGGCATCGGTCCATGGCATCGTGCTGCGGCGGATGGTCCGGGAGGGAAACCCGGTCCGCGTCCTCCGTGCCGAGGCCGAGAACGCCGACCTGCTGGTCCTCGGGGTGCCGGCCGTGACGCCCCGCGTGTGGGCTCCGGGCATTGCCGGCCACGTCGTCATGAATGCCCCGTGCTCGATCCTGCTCGTCCCGCCGTCAGGGGGAGTCCGAGGGACATGACCTCCGCCGCCGCGGCGACGCTGATCCTCATCGCGGTCGCGGCGTTCGGGCTGCCGCTGGTGGCCCGCCGCATCGGGACCCCGGCACCGGTCCTCGAGATCCTGTTCGGCGTCCTCGTGGGACCGTTGCTCCACGTCGTGGCCCTGACCGACTTCATCAGCCAGCTCGGCGAGCTCGGCTTCTTCCTCCTCATGTTCCTGTCCGGCTTCGAGATCAACCTGGCGGGGTTCGGCCGGCGTGGTCGCGCGCAGCTGGCCGCGGCGCTCGCGGCGTTCGCCATCACCCTGGCGGCGTCGGCGGGATCGGCCTGGCTTCTCGGGTACGGTCTGTTCACGATGTTCGTGCTCGCGACCACGAGCGTGGGCATGGTCGTCCCCACCCTGCGCACGACCCGGCACATGGGCACCCCGCTCGGGAAGGCTGTGCTCCTCTCGGCCCTCATCGCGGACTTCCTGACGCTCATCGGGGTGACCTGCCTTGCGCTGGTCACCGACTCGGGCGCGTGGACCTCGCTCCTCGCCGTACCGGCCTTCTTCGGCCTCATCGCCGCAGGCCTGCTCGCCGTTCGGCGGCTGGCCTGGTGGTGGCCCGAGTGGTTCGGGCGCCTATTCGACCTCGACGATCCCGAGGAGCTGGGCATCCGGGCAACCCTCGCGCTCATGCTGGTGCTCGTCGGGCTCGCGCTCGTGCTCGGCATCGAGCCGATCCTCGGCGCGTTCATGGCCGGCACGGTCTTCGCCATCGTCTTCCAGCATCGCGGGACGCTCGACCAGAAGCTTGCCGGGTTCGCCTACGGCTTCCTGATCCCGGTCTTCTTCATCGGGGTCGGCATCCGCTTCGATCTCGGCGCCCTCGGCGACCCGGTCGCCCTCCGCGTCACGGTGGCGCTGATCGTGCTCGCCCTCGCGGTGAAGGTGGTGGCGGCCCTGCCGCTCCGCCTGCTTGGCCTGCCGATGCGGAGCGTGCTCGCCGCGGGGCTGCTGCTGTCGGCCCGTCTCAGCCTGATCATTGCCGTCGCCGAGCTCGGCGTGCGCCTGGGCGTCATCGGTCCCCAGCTGCAGTCGAGCATCGTGCTCCTCGCGGCGGTCTCCTCGACCCTTGGTCCGATGCTCTTCCGCCTGGTCGCTCCTCCCGCCACGGGGAGGCCCGGCTACTCGGCCGGCCCGGCGGTCTCCGAGGCTCGAGGGGACGCCTCGGCCTGATCGGCCACAGGCGCCTCAGCTGGAGCGTCCGCGGGAGCGGGAGGCGTCTCCGGGGCCCCGCCTCGTCGGGCGACCTCGCGCGCCTGGAGCCGAGCCAGCAGCTCCTCGCGGTGGTGCCGAGCCTTCTCCTCCGCCTCCTCGCGCTCGCGCTCGCTGATCTGCCGTCGCTTCGCCACGGCGCCAGTCTACTCGCGGACGCTCCCGGTGCTTTAGCCGGGCGCTATCCTCGCTGCGTCCGCGATCCGCGGCAGACCATCGGAGGGGAGCGTGGAAGAAGCCGGGAGCGCCGGGGCAGCCGCCGCGATCAGGGTCTCGGAAGTCAGGACCCGTGACGACCGCGACGCCTTCGTTTCCCTGCCCTGGCGCATCTACGCCCGCGATCCCGCCTGGGTGCCGCCGCTCCGGCGGGAGGTCGAGCGGTTCATCGATCCCGCCCACCATCCGTTCTACCGCCATGGGTCCGCGGTCACTGCGCTCGCCCGACGTGACGGCGACGTCGTGGGACGCATCCTCGTCAGCGACGACCCGAACTACAACCGAGCCCACGGGACGAACCTCGGCGCCTTCGGCCTCTTCGAGTCCGTCGACGATCCCGAGGTCGCCCGCGCGCTGCTCGACGCGGCGGCCTCGTGGCTCCGGGCCAGGGGACGCACCGCCATGCTGGGGCCGATCGAGTACTCGACGAACTACACCTGCGGCCTGCTGATCGACGGCTTCGACACGCCGCCTCGCCTGCTGATGAACCACAACCCGCCCTACTACGCGGCGCTCCTCACCGGCTGGGGCCTGCGGCCCGCGAAGGACCTGTATGCCTGGTGGATCGACTGGAACCCGGACCTGCGGAGCTGGCTCCGCTACGCGGGCCGCGTGGAGACCAACGGGATCCGCCTGCGCCGCATGCGCAAGCGGGACCTGGCCGCCGAGATCGGACGGGCCAGCCTCGTCTACAACGAGTCGTGGGAGCGCAACTGGGGCTTCGTGCGCATGACCGATGCCGAGCTGGCCGACCTCGGCCAGCACCTGGCGGAGATCGCCGACGAGCGGCTCCTCCTGATGGCCGAGCGCGACGGCCAGCCCCTGGGCTTCTCGATGGCGCTGCCCGACGTGAACGAGGCGTTCCGCCGCGTGGGGGACGGACGGCTGGTCCGAGCGGGACTCCCGATCGGCCTGGTGCGCCTGCTGCTTGGCATGCGCCGGATCCGGACCCTCCGCTACTTCACCCTCGGCGTTCGACCGATGTTCCGGGGGCACGGCATCGCCGAGGCGCTGATGGTGCGCACCGTCGCCACCGCGGGCGAGCTTGGCTACGGGGCGGCGGAGCTGGGCTGGACGCTGGAGGACAACCGTCGCGTGAACCGCATCGCGGAGCGGATCGGAGCCCGGCGCTACAAGACGTATCGGATCTACGAAGCCCAGCTGTAGATGGGGCGGTACCCTACTCGATCGGGGCCAGCGCCCGGGCGGACTGGGGGCCCTGGCTGGTCTGCGCCAGCTCCTCCTGGCAGCTGAGCGTGCGATTCGCGAGCGGCTGTGGTCGCCAGACGAGGACCCCGGCGTAGTCCGAGATCTCGATGAGGCGGGTGCGGCTGAACTCGTTGTTCGGCTGCAGCCAGGCAAAGTTGGGAGGAAGCCCGTGGCCGGGCACGTACTGGAAGCCGATCTCCTGGCCGCCGCAGCTCGCCACCACGGCGTAATCGCCTTCCCAGGTGTCGGTCGCCTGGACGACGTTCCACCCGGGCAGCCGCGTGTGCACGGTGGCGATCACCTGCTCGAGGCCGGCGTTCCCGACCCCGGGGATGGGCATCCACAGGGCCACCGCGAAGAGCGCGGGAAGTGCGACGAGCGCAGCAGCCACTCGCAGGCGGTGGCGATAGGGTCGGTTCGTCATCAGGAGTGTGCCATGGATGCGTGCCGAAACGTGTTCCGGTCGTCCCGTCGCGGGACGGGTCGCGGCGGCGGGAAGGATAGCGCAGGTCCGCCGGAAGTGCTCTGCTAGACTCGAACGAGCCGCCGATGGCGCGGGTGCCGTCGCAGGGGCCGCTGGAGGATCGGGGTGAACTACGAGCTCTACATGGCCGAGGCGATCGCGGAGGCGCGAAGGGGCGCCGAGGAGGGGGAGCGACCGGTCGGCTGCGTGGCCGTCCTGGACGACGCCATGGTGGCCCGCGACCACGATCGGACCGGGCTGGACGCCGACCCGACCGCGCACGCCGTCCTTCTCACGATCCGCGCCGCGGCCAGCAAGCTCGGCTCGCACCGCCTCGGCGACGTGACGATCTTCACCACCCACGAGCCCTGCCCGATGTGCGTGGGGGCCCTGCTGGAGGCCCAGGTGCGCGCGCTCGTGTTCGCCGTGCCGGACGACCGGCGGGGGAGCGCCGGAACCGTCCTCCAGCTCGCCCGCAGCGATGCGCTTCCGCACCAGATCGCGGTCGTCTCCGGCGTTGGCGAGGAAGAGGCACGGCGACTGGTCGAGGAAGAGGAGGCGGCTCCGCTCTGAGCCGGGCTGATTGCCCGCCATCAGCCTGCGTTGGTAGACTCCGCCGGCGGGGGAGAGGTGTCCGAGTGGTTTAAGGTGCCGCTCTCGAAAAGCGGTGTGCGATGAGCACCGTGGGTTCGAATCCCACCCTCTCCGCCAGTTCCTCGCAGCTGCCGGCCCACGCCGCCGGCGCACCCAATCCTGGAGAGGTCGCCTAGAGGCCTATGGCGCCGCACTGGAAATGCGGTTCGGGGAAACCCGTCGGGGGTTCGAATCCCCCCCTCTCCGCCAGCCATCCCGTTCGATTGACCGATGCCGGCGCCCCGTCTACCATCGCGGCGGTCGTGCTAGGCGGGGAACTAGCGGTGCCCTGCACCCGCAATCCGCTACAGCGGGGCTGAATTCCCGGCCGAGGTCGTCGGCCTCCGCCTCCCACCTCATGGCCCGACGTCGAGAGTCGGGTCCCACGCAGCGAAGGTCCGTGAACCCCGTCAGGTCCGGAAGGAAGCAGCGGTAAGCGATCACCTTCGGGTGCCGTGGGGCGACCTGGCTGGAGCCGGGCGATGGGGCGCGTGCGGGGTCTGCTCGATCGACGCCGGGTGCACGACCGATTTCGGTGTACCCTCACGCAACGATGCCCCCGACCCCCGCCGACGCCCTTCCCTCCACCGACACCCCGACCGAGCAGCATCGTGCCCTCTACCGCCGCTGGCGCTCGCAGCGCTTCGCCGAGCTGATCGGCCAGGACGCCATCGTCACCACCCTCCGCCGGGCGGTCGCCACCGACCGGATCGCGCATGCGTACCTGTTCGTTGGCCCGCGGGGAACCGGGAAGACCTCGACGGCGCGGATCCTGGCCAAGGCGATCAACTGCACGAACCGCGGGGCGGACGGGGAGCCGTGTGACACCTGCCCGGCCTGCGTCTCGATCCGGGAGGGGAGGGCCCTCGACGTGATCGAGATCGACGCCGCCAGCCACGGCCC
>CAYVLM010000172.1:0-5198 GCA_964452225.1 uncultured Steroidobacteraceae bacterium
CGGCACACATCTACTTCAAGTACGAGGGGGGCTCGCCGCCCGGTTCGCACAAGCCGAACACGGCGATCGCCCAGGCCTTCTACAACCGCGAGGCGGGTGTCCGCAGGGTCGTGACCGAGACCGGCGCCGGCCAGTGGGGGAGCGCGCTGGCCTTCGCCGCCAGCCAGTTCGGCCTGGAGTGCCGGGTCTTCATGGTCAGGATCAGCTACCTGCAGAAGCCGTACCGGCGCAGCATGATCCAGGCCTTCGGCGGGTCGGTGGTTCCCTCCCCGTCGCCGGAGACGAACGCCGGTCGCGCCATCCTGGCCGACGATCCCGAGTCGACCGGCTCCCTGGGGATCGCCATCAGCGAGGCGGTCGAGGTGGCCGCCACCCACGATGACGTGAACTACTCCCTGGGGAGCGTGCTGAACCACGTCCTCCTGCACCAGACCGTGGTGGGCCAGGAGGCGATCCGCCAGATGGAGATGGCCGGCGAAGGTCCCGACGTCGTCATCGGCTGCGCGGGCGGCGGCTCGAACTTCGCCGGGATCGCGTTCCCGTTCCTGCGGGATCGCCTGGCCGGGCGCTCGTCGACGCGCTTCCTGGCCGTAGAGCCCGCGAGCTGCCCGTCCCTGACGAAGGGCGAGTACCGGTACGACTTCGGTGACACGGCGGGTACCACGCCGTTGCTGAAGATGTACACCCTCGGCAACCACTTCAGGCCGGCGCCGATCCACGCCGGCGGGCTGCGCTACCACGGCATGGCGCCCATGGTCAGCCACCTGGTCCACGAGGGCTTCATCGATGCGGTGGCCTACCGGCAGAACGAGTGCTTCGAGGCTGCCCTGCGGTTCGCGCGGACCGAGGGGATCATCCCCGCGCCGGAGTCGAGCCATGCGATCAAGGCGGCGATTGACGAGGCGCTGCGCGCCAAGGAGGCGGGTGAGGAGCGCGTGATCCTCTTCAACCTCTCCGGGCACGGCCACTTCGACATGGGTGCCTACGACGCCTACCTGGCGGGCGAGCTGACCGATGTCGTCTACGAGCCCGAGGCGAAGGGCGCCGAGGAGAGCCGGGAGGCCGTCACCGCCTGACGCGGCGGGCTCCCATTGATGCGAGGGGGCGGTCCGTGCCCCGGCCGCCCCCTCGGCCTGCCCGACGGTCCACTCGTGGCCCTCGAGCCGGGTTCGGCGCATACTTGCTGGTGCAACCAACCGCGACCCAGAGTATCCGAGGAGCCGAAACCATGCCGCGCGCCAGCTGGCACGGCGCCCTGCTCGCCGAGGCGAGCGGTGACGCCGTCGAGATCGTCGAGGGCAACGTCTACTTCCCGCCGGAGGCCGTGAAGCGCGACCATCTGCGCCCCTCGGGCACCCACACGGTCTGTGGCTGGAAGGGGACCGCGAGCTACTACGACGTCGTGGTCGGCGACCAGGTGAACGGCGACGCGGCCTGGTACTACCCGGAACCGCTGCCGGCGGCCAGGCACGTGGAGGGGTATGTCGCCTTCTGGCACGGCGTGCAGGTGGACCGCTGAGCGGGTCGCCCGCGACCCGCGCCCCCACGGTTCTGGGGGTGCCCGCCTCGGTGGCCCTTGCCGAGCTTGCCGCCACCGCGGGTCTCGTGGGGCTTGGCCTCTCCGCGGTCATCATTGACTTCGGCACGGGCGGGGTCGTGACCACAGCCATCCCCGACGCCGGCGTGCGCAGGGCACTGACCGGGCTCGTGTTCGGCACCATCGGCGCGCTCCTCGCCGTCTCGCCCCTCGGGCGGGAGAGCGGCGCGCACCTCAACCCCGCGGTGACGCTCGCTTTCCGAATCCGCGGCGGCATCTCGACCGGGACCGCGGTGGTCTACGGGGCCAGCCAGTGCGCGGGTGCGATCATCGGCTGCCTCCCGCTCCTGGCCTGGGGCGCGTTCGGCCGCTCGGTCGCCTACGGCGCCACGCTGCCGGGCACCCCATACCCGGCCTGGGCGGTTCTGGCGGGCGAGGGGCTGTCGACCGCGGCCCTGATCTTCGGGCTGCTCCTCATGCTCGGCCATGCCCGCCTGCGGCCCCTCACCCCGCTCCTCTTTCCACCGCTCTACGCCCTGCTCGTCTTCGCGGAGGCCCCGATCTCGGGGACGAGCACGAATCCCGCCCGCAGCCTTGGGCCGGCCGTCGTCTCCGGGCGGTGGGACGGCTGGTGGATCTACTGGATCGGCCCGCTCCTTGGCACGTTGCTTGGCGTCGCGATCCATCGTCTTGGCCCGCTGCGCCGCCTCGAATTCGAGGTGGCGAAGATCGCCCACCCCGACCACGATCCCCACGGGCTGTTTCATCGGCCGCCATCGGGGGGCGGCCCCAACCTGTCGGCGAGGAGAGCCCTGTGAAGCTAGGACTGCAGATTCCATCGTTCAGCTGGCCCGGGGGCGACGCCGCCATCGGCTCCACGCTTGCGGCGGTCACCCGCAAGGCCGATGACATCGGCCTCGACTCGATCTGGGTCATGGACCACTTCTTCCAGATCCGCTCGGTGGGGCGCGCCGAGGAGCCGATGCTGGAGGGCTACGCCGCCCTGGGCTTCATGGCCGCTCACTCGACGCGCGCCAGGCTGGGCCTGATGGTGGGCGGGGTCCACTACCGGCTGCCCGCGCTCTGGGTGAAGGCGGCGACGACGCTCGACGTCGTGTCGGGCGGACGCGCGTGGTTCGGCATCGGCGCCGGATGGAACGAGGAGGAGTCGACCGGGCTGGGCTTCCCGTTCCCGTCGCTGCATGACCGGTTCGAGATGCTCGAGGAGACCCTGCGCTACGCCCACGAGATGTGGCGCGGCCCACGGGGCAGCGAGGGTCGCTTCGAGGGACGTCACTATGCAGCGACCCGGCTGCTCAACTCGCCTCAGGCGCTCTCCCGTCCACGGATCCCGATCATGATCGGCGGCGGCGGGGAGCAGAAGACGCTGCGCATGGTGGCCCAGTACGCGGACGCCACGAACGTCTTCGGCAACCCGGAGCGGATCGCGCACAAGTACGCGGTGCTGCGCGAGCACTGCGAGCGGCTCGGTCGTCCCTACGAGGAGATCGAGCGCAGCACGCTCCAGGTCATCGACCTCGAGCGCGAGTCGCCGGCCCAGGTCGTGGACCGTTTCGGCGCCCTCGGCGAGGCCGGGGCCCAGCACGTGCTCTTCAGCGTGCGGGGCGTGGACGACCTGCATCGGCTCGAGCGCATCGGTGCCGAGGTGGTCCCGCAGCTGCGGGGCAGCTAGGCAGCCGGGCAGCTAGGCGAGCGGGGCGAGCGCCCGGACGATCGTCTCGAGCCCGTCAATCAGCTCGGCGGGCAGCGGCGTCGCGCCGTCGCCGAGCGCTGCCGCCACCGTGCGCTGCCGTGCACGGACCACCTTCCGACGCGCCACAACGCCGGCCGGGGTGAGACGGACCAGCGTCGCGCGCCGATCGCGCTCGTCACGCTCGGTGGTGATCAGCCTGCGCCGCTCCAGGCGCCGCAGGATGCGGCTGGTGGACGGCAGCGAGGCGTCGATGTGCGCGGCGATCTCGCCGACGCGGAGCGGCTTGCGATGCTGCCCGATGACGACCACGACACGCCACTGGGCGAGGGTCAGCTCCAGATCGTTGACCGCCTCGTTGATCGCGCGGGCGGTGACCGCCACGAGCTCAAGGGCGAGGTCATCGATCGCGCGGAGGAGGCGTCGATCCGTCATCTTCATTGAGCCTACGGAAATGATTTCCCTGGCGCAGGGTCGTTCGTCCCGATCCCCCGGGCCATTACGCCCCATCCTCGCGAGCCTGGCCAGGTCCCGGCGCGGTGAACCGCCACGGTTTCAGCGGGCGGCGAGGAGGGCCTCGACCTCCGCGAGCGGCAGAATCGAGCGCTCCCCGCTGGCGCGCACCGTGACCTCGGCGCCGCCCGCGGCCAGCGAGCGGGGCGAGATGGTGACGATCCGGGGCATGCCGAGCAGCTCGGCATCGGTGAACTTGACCCCGGGCGACTCGTCGCGGTCGTCGTACAGCACCTCCACTCCGGCATCGGCCAGGCGCCCGTAGAGGCCCTCTGCCTGCTCCGCCACAGCGGGGTCGCGGGCGGCGCCGACCGTCACCAGGTGCGCGGGGTACGGCGCGACCGCCTCGGGCCAGGCGATGCCCTTGTCGTCGTGGTGGGCCTCGACGATGCAGGCCACCGCGCGGCCCAGCCCGATGCCGTAGCTGCCCATCACGATCGGGTGGCGCTCGCCGTCCTCGCCGAGGTACTCGGCTCCCATGGGCACGGAGAAGTCGGTGCCGAGCTTGAAGATGTTGCCGACCTCGATCCCGTGGCGAAGGATCACCGGGTCCCCGCACACGGGGCACGGGTCGCCGGCGCGAGCGTTCGTCACGTCGACCACCAGGTCAGGCGTGAAATCGCGTCCGACGTTCACGTTGCGCAGGTGGAACCCGGTGCGGTTGGCTCCGGCGACGAGGTTGGGTGAGCGGGCCACGAGGTCGTCGACGACCACGGTCGTGTCGTGGGCGCCGATCGGCGAGGCGTAGCCGGGCTCCATCCCGGCGGCGCGGATCTCCTCGGCCGTGGCCGGTCTCAGGGCGGTGGCCTTGACTGCGTTGGCCAGCTTCGTTTCGTTGACCTCGTGGTCGCCGCGCACCATGACGGTCAGCAGCCGCCCGTCTCCCGCGACGAAGAAGGTTGCCTTCGCGGTCCGGTCGGTGCCCACCTCGAGGAGCGAGGCGAGGTCGGCGATGGTCGCGGCGCCCGGCGTGGCGACCTCCTCGGACGGCATCGGATCCTCGACCGGAGGCTCGGGCTTGGTGACCTCGGCGATCTGCTGGTTCATGGCGTAGTGCCCGCGCTCGCAGATCACCAGCGTGTCCTCGCCCCACTCGTTGAGGACCATGAACTCGTGCGCCCCGGTCCCGCCCATCATCCCGACGTCGGCGCCCACGGCGACCGCCTCGAGGCCCAGGCGCTCGAAGATGCGGCTGTAGGCCCCGTAGTGCAGCGCGTAGGAGTGATCCAGCCCCGCGAAGTCGAGGTCGCAGCTGTACGAGTCCTTCATGACGAACTCGCGGACCCGGATCAGGCCACCCCGCGAGCGGGGCTCGTCGCGGAACTTGGTCTGGAAGTGGTAGACGAGGAGAGGCAGCTGGCGGTAGCTCGAGACGATCTCCCGCAGCAGGGTGGCCACCACCTCCTCGTGGGTCATGGCCAGCACCATGTCCCGGCC
>CAYVLM010000173.1:0-5188 GCA_964452225.1 uncultured Steroidobacteraceae bacterium
CGGCGTGGCGATCGGCTACCTTGGCACCATCGCCATCGCGATCCTGATCCTGATCGCGGGCTCGGGCTCCAACCCCATCACCTTCCTGATGGTGGCAGTCCTCTTTGCCGTGTTCGCGGTGCCGATCTTCACCCTGGTCCACGAGCCGCCGCGCCCCGGCGCTCCGTTCCATCTCAGCGACGCGGCCCGGTCCTGGCGACAGGTGGCGACGACGCTGCGCCACGGTCGCCAGATCCCCGGTCTCCTCCGCTTCCTGGTGGGTCGCTTCTTCTACACCGATCCGGTCAACACCGCGATCGTCATCATGGCCGTGTTCTCCACCGAGGCGATCGGCCTCTCGAAGGCGGGCGCCAACCTCATGCTCCTGCTGCTCACCGTCGTGGCGGTAGTCGCCAGCTTCCTGTGGGGCCGGGCCGTTGGCGCCTGGGGCCCCAAGCGGACCCTGCTCGTCGTCCTTGGCTCGTGGTGCGTGGGGCTGGTGGTGATCGCAAGCACGCTCAGCCTGCCGACCTTCGTCATCGGCGGCATCCTGCTCGGCAGCGGGCTGGGCGGCGTGTGGACCTCGGACCGGGTCTACCTGCTGCGCCTGGCACCCGAGGCCCAGGTCGGGGAGTTCTTCGGCCTCTACGGGCTGGTGGGCAAGCTGAGCGCCGTTTTCGGCCCGCTCCTCTACAGCGGGCTGGTCGCCACGCTCCTGGGACCGCTGGGCAAGGGCGCCTACCAGATCGCGATCCTGTCGCTGCTCATCCTCATGCTGATCGGGCTGGGGATCATCCGCGGAGTTCCCGAGGGCAGCACCGTGGTCGAGGAGCCGGCGGTCTCACCGCAGCCGGCTATCGTCCCCCCGGGGGAGCAGCCGTAGATGACCCTGGTCGTCGCCCACCGGGGCGCCAACGCCTACCGGCCCGAGAACACCATGCCCGCCTACGAGCTGGCGGTGGAGCAGGGCGTGGATGCCATCGAGCTCGACGTGCACCTCACCGCCGACGGGCAGCTGGCGGTGATCCACGACGAGACCCTCGAGCGCACCACCGACCGCACCGCGCGGGTGGCCAGCCTCACCATGGACGAGATCCGCGAGGCCGATGCCGGCGCGGGCTTCACGGCCCCCGACGGCTCCCATCCGTACGCCGGGACCGGCCTGCGCGTGCCCACCCTGCCCGAGGTGCTCGACTGGCTGCCCGACGGGGTGGGCCTGGTGGTCGAGATCAAGGCCCGCGAGGCGGTCGACCTGACCGTGGAGACGCTGCGCGGCTCCCGGGTGCGGGCCGCGGACGCGGTGAACGTGATCAGCTTCGACGAGGCGTCGATCGAGCGCTCCCGGGAGCTCGATCCCGAGATGCCGACCGGCCTGCTCCTGGTCCCCTTCGACAAGGTCGAGCGCGGCCTCGCGTGGGCCGTCGAGCGCGGACACCACGGCGTGTACCCCTGGGACGGTGACCTGGGACTCGACCCCACGCACCTGATCGCCGAGGCCAACGCCTACGGGCGCCAGCTGGGCTGCTACGTGGTGAACGAGCCTCAGCGCATGGAGCAGCTGGCCGCCTGCGGCCTGTGGGCCTTCGTCACCGACGTGCCCGACGTGGCCCGACGGGCGGTCCCCCGCCCTGCGTCCTGATCCCCGGCGCCGTCAGCCCTGAACGAGGTTCCCGAGAGCTGCCCGCGCGGCCCCGCCGTCACTGACCCCGAACGCCACGCTGATGGCGCCGCCGGTCATCGCGGTGGGCGTGACGAGCTCCACGTTGACGCCGGCGTCCGCCAGGCGCCTGGCCGCGCTCGCGAGCGTGCCCGGATGATGCTCGAGCGTCGCGATCACGACGGCGACCTCGTGGAAGCCGAACCCGCCCGCATCCAGCGCCGAGCGGGCCGCGGCCTCGTCATCGGCCATGAAGCCGACTCCGGCGCTCGACCCCGCCGCGGCGGCCGCGACGGCGGTGATGTTCACCCCGGCCTTGCCCAGCGCCTCGGCCAGCGAGGCGAGCGAGCCAGGGCTGTTGGGCATCTCGACGATGAACGCGCTCACGGTTCACCTCCCGCACTTCGGCAACCGTTGCGGCGGCCGGCTCCCGGCCCGCCCCGGTCGTGCATCCGAGTGTACGCGTCCCGTCACGAACTCTCGCTGGAGCGGCTACGCTGGGCGCATGACGTACAGCATCGCGGCGCGCGACCCGCTTACCGGACGCTTCGGTGTGGCCGTGCAGTCCCACGCGTTCACGGTCGGTCCCATCGTGCCGTGGCTCGAGGCGGGGATCGGGGGGATCGCCACGCAGGCCACGGTCAACGTCAGCTTCGGGCCGGTGGCGCTCGAGATGCTGCGCAACGGGTGGAGCGCGTCGCGGGTCGCCGCCGCCCTCGTCGCCGGCGACGAGCACCCGGAGATCCGCCAGTTCGGCATCGTTGACCGCGAGGGTCGGGTGGCCGCCCACACCGGCTCGGACTGCATCCTGGCCTGCGGCCACGTCGTGGGCGACGGCTTCACCACCCAGGGCAACCTCCTCGCCCGCGACGAGGTCTGGCAGGCGCTGGCGCCCGCCTACGAGGTGGCGCTGACGGCGCGTCTCCCCTTCGCCGAACGCCTGCTCCGCGCGCTGGAGGCGGCCGAGGCGGCCGGCGGCGACGTGCGCGGCAGCCAGAGCGCTGCCATCGTCATCGTGGAGGCCGACCTGCACGCCGCGCCCTGGCGCGGCGTCTTCATGGATCTGCGCGTCGAGGATCACCACGACCCGGTTCCCGAGCTGCGGCGCCTCGTGAACCTGTGGGAGGCGCAGGCCCTGCTCGACGACGATGGTGACGCGGCACGCGAGGGCCGGAGCGAGGCAGACCGCTACGCTGACGCCCGCCGGCGCGCGCCCGACTTCTGGGAGCTCGCCTTCTGGACGGCGCTCGAGATGGCGAAGCGCGGTGACCTGCAGGGCGCCCGGCACGAGATGGGAGCCGCCATGGCCGCGGACCCGCACTGGCGGACCACCCTCGAGCACATGGCCGCCGGGGGGCGCGTGGACCCGGAGGTCGCGAAGCAGCTCCTCGGCGACTGACCGCCGGCTGAGACGCCGCCGGGGAGGTCCGCCGATCCCCCAGATTCTCACCCGAGGACCGCAAGGGACAGATCAGGGCGACGTCACGAGGGTCGGCCCCGCGGATCCACGCTCGCGCCGTTCCCGCGGAACGCCGGTGAGGCGTCCCGCCCTGGCCTAACGGTCCGGGGATGAGAATCCGGCACTTCTGGGACGGCGAACGCCGAACAGCGCGCCCCGAGCCCGGGTTACCAGTTGGTGGCGGTCGAGGCGGCGACCTCGCCCACCGACTCCAGCCAGCGCTCGGCGTCGATGGCGGCCTTGCAGCCGTCGCCGGCGGCAGTCACCGCCTGGCGGTAGCGATGGTCGTGGACGTCGCCGGCCACGAAGACGCCCTCGATCCCCGAGCCGGTCTCGTCCACCACGGTGAGGTAGCCGCGAGCATCGGCCTGGAGCTGGCCGCCGTACAGGTCCGTGTTCGGCTTGTAGCCGATGGCCACGAAGAGGCCCTGCACCGGCAGATCTGACTCCTCCCCCGTGGCCGTGTCCGCGACCCGCAGGTTCGTGACGGTGGCGTCGCCCTGGACCTCGGTGACCTTCGTGTTCCAGCGCACCTCGATCTTCGGGTGGGCGAGCACCCGGTCCTGCATGATCTTGCTGCCGCGGAACTGGTCGCGCCGCACGAGCATCGTCACCTTCGAGGCAAAGCGCGTCAGGAAGAGCGCCTCCTCGAGCGCCGTGTCGCCGCCGCCCACCACGGCGATCTCCCGGTCGCGGAAGAAGAAGCCGTCGCAGGTCGCGCAGGCGCTCACTCCACGCCCGCGGAAGGCCTCCTCGGACTCCAGGCCGAGCCAGAGCGCGGAGGCGCCCGTCGCCACGATCACCGCATCGCCGAGGTACTCGTCGGCACCGACCCGGACCACGAAGGGCCGCGTGCTGAAGTCGACCCCGGTGGCATCGCGCTCGACGATCTCCGCGCCGAATCGCTCCGCCTGCTCGCGGAAGAGCTGCATGAGCTCCGGACCCTGGATCCCGTGCGGGAAGCCGGGATAGTTCTCGACGTCACTGGTGATCATCAGCTGCCCGAGCGGCGTATAGCCGCCGATCACCAGCGGCTCCAGGTTGGCGCGGGCGGCGTACAGGGCCGCAGTCAGGCCGGCCGGTCCCGATCCGATGATCAGGACCTTGCGGTGCTGCTGATCGGTCTGCGGTGTGGTTGCCTCGGTAGGCGGAACGGTTGTGGTCATCTCATTTCGAAGCGTAGCAGAGTCGTCGAACGCCTCAGCCGAGGCCGAAGCCGCGGTTGGCCACCAGGTCCCAGGTCCCCACCGCCACCAGCGCCAGCCCCATGACGATCCCCAGCGGACGCTCCCATCGCACGACGGCGCGGGCCAGCTGCGCCCCCTGCCACTGTGCGAGGAGACCGAGGAGCAGGAGCGGCAGGCCGAACCCCAGGCCGAAGACGGCGAAGAAGCCGAGCTGGCCGACCACGTCGGCGATCGTCAGCGAGTAGGCGAAGATCGCGACCAGGAGGGGCCCGCTGCAGGGCAGCGCAATCGGCGCGAAGAGGGCGCCGTACAGGAACGCGCCGCCGGCGGGGCCGAAGCGGCCGAGGCGGGAGGGCGAGAGCTGCGGAAGGCGGGCGAACGGGTTGCGGCCGGCCACGAGCAGCATCCCCAGCACCACCAGGAGCCCGTCGGCGATCGGCACCACGACGCCGATGAAGCGCGTGAGGCTGGCCGAGACGAGGGCGAAGACGGCGCCGATGGCGACCATCCCCGTGAGCACGCCGACCAGGACGAGCAGCGCCGCGAGCGAGGGGGCAAGTCGCGCGGCAGCGGGCGGCTCGCCCGGCGCGGAGGCCGGGCGCGTGGCGCCACCGGCCAGGAACGCCAGGAAGGCGGGGTACAGCGGCAGGATGCAGGGTGTGACGGTCGCCGCGAGCCCGCCGACGAAGGCGACCACGAGGTCGGACATCACCCGGCGTGCAGGGCGGCGATCAGCTCGTCGGCGGTGTACAGGCGGTTGAAGTCGAGCGCCCGCACCGTTCCGTCGGGGAGCAGCACGATCTTCGGCATCGAGGACGGATTGAGGACGGCCGTGCCGAACCGGACGCGCAGCGCCATGGCGAGCGCCGAGCCGGCCCTGGCGAAGTGCCAGTCGTACCCGTGCTG
>CAYVLM010000174.1:0-5154 GCA_964452225.1 uncultured Steroidobacteraceae bacterium
CCCAGCGGAGCGGCCCCCAGGGCGAACCAGGCAACCAGCCGTCCGTCGACCTCGCTCCGGTTGAACCAGACCCGGCTGCCGTTGCCGATGAGCTGGGCGACGGTCAGGATCGGGATGGCCGCGCGGACGCCGAAGACCGCCACCAGAACCGGAAGGAGGACGGCCGCTCCCCCGAAGCCGGCGACGGCGGCCAGGGTGCTCGCGACGAGCGCCGCGACGACGAGGAGGACGAGCGCGCCGGGATCGATCACGCCGCTAGGGTAGCGACGGCCGGGCGGGCGGGACGACCACGGACAGCGCCAGTCCGGGCCGCCCCGCTGTTGGTCTAGGCCGGGACCAGGACCGGCTCCACCGGGGCGACCGGCTTGGGCGGGACCGTGCTGGTCTCCCGGATCCGCCCATCGCGCATGGCGATGATCCGGTCGCAGGCGTTGCCGACCTCGGCGTCGTGGGTAACCAGGACGATCGTCTGCCCGTGCACCCGGTTGAACTCGCGAAGCATGCGCAGGATCTCGACCGTGTGCTCCGAGTCGAGGTTCCCGGTGGGCTCGTCGGCGAGGATCAGCGAGGGGCGGTTGACGAGCGCCCGGGCGATGGCGACCCGCTGCTGCTCTCCCCCGGAGAGCTCCGCCGGGCGGTGACGGGCGCGTTCCGCGAGCCCCACCAGGCCAAGGGCCGCAAGGCCCGCCTCCTTCGCGGCCGATCCCCGGACGCCCGCGTAGTCGGCGGCGAGCATGACGTTCTCGAGCGCGGTGAGCGTCGGAACCAGGTTGAAGTCCTGGAAGACGAAGCCCATCTCGCTGGCGCGAATGCGGGTCCGCTCGCTGTCCTTCAGCCCCACCGCGTCCCGCCCGTTGAATCGCAGCTCCGGTGGCGGACCGCCATCGGGGTCAGGGGAGTGGAGCAGGCCAAGGATGTGCATCAGGGTGCTCTTGCCGGAGCCGGACGGGCCCATGATGGCGACCATCTCGCCGGGCTCCACGCTGATGGCCGCGCCGCGCAGCGCCTCGACGCTGTTGCGCCGGCCGAGCCGGTAGGTCTTCCGCAGGTTGCGGCCTTCGAGCAGTGACATCGTTCCTCTCCGATTCACAGCGCAGCTGGTCATTCGTAGCGCAGCGCGGCAATCGGATCGAGCCGCGCAGCGCTCAGAGCCGGGACGAAGCCGGCGAGAGCTCCGAGCACCACCGCGTACAGGATCGCCGTCACCGCCGTGCCGGTCGTGAGCTGGAAGAGGACCGTGCCGGACGAGCGCCCGAGCTCGTTGCCCAGGGACACGACCACTGCGCCGAGGATGAGCCCCAGCGTTCCGCCGATGAAGCCGATCAGCGCGGACTCGGTCACCAGCTCGCGCACGATCCGGAACCGGCTCCCGCCGATGGCGCGCTTGATGCCGATCTCGCGCGTCCGCTCGGCAATGGCCATGGCCATGGTGTTGATCACCGACAGGCCGCCGACCACCAGGCTGATGAGGGCGATCCCGATCAGGATCGCGTTCAGCATGCCGGTCGCCGCTCCGATCTGCTCGTCGAAGTCCTTGCCGGTCATGGTCGCTACGTCGGGGACGACGGCCCGGATCTGCGTGGCCACCGTCTCGGGATCCCACCCGTCCTTGAGGTAGACCACCATCGAGGTGGCGATCATGGAGGGAGTGAGCCCTTCCTGCACGATGGGCGGCAGCGACGCGACGAGAAGCTTCTGCGCCGCGTTGAGCGGCACCATGGCCTCCTGGTCGGGGGCGGTGAGCGTGGGCTCCAGGATGCCGACCACGTCGAACGGGACGCCTCGCAGCTCGATGGTGTCTCCGACGTGCTTGTCGTACTTGAGCGCGATGTCGGATCCGAGCACCGTCACCCGCGAGCCTTCATCCGCGGTGACGAGGCCGCGGCCGCTCGCGTAGTTGTAGGCGAAGGTTTCGCGGTCGAGCGTCGCGCCAGGCACCTGTCCGCCGATCATGGGCGGCACGCCCATCGAGACGCCTGACGGCTGCTCGTCCATGAGCATCATCACCGTGGGCACCACGAGATCGACGCCGGAGACGAGCTTGATCTGGTCGGCCACTTGGATCGACATCGGCGCCGCGCTGAAGCCGCCCGTCCCGCCGGAGGCGTCGCTGACGATGACCTTGTCGGCGTAGTAGGTGCTGCCACCGTTGACGAGCGCGTCGATCTTGTTCGCCATGGACCCGAAGACGACCAGGGCCCAGATTCCGATGGTGATACCGAGGATGGTCAGCGTGGTTCGCAGCTTCCGCCGTCCAAGGTTGCGCAGGTAGTGCATTGCGAGGCCCCTCCCAACCGGTCGCGGTGCACCGTCTCGGCCAGCGTGATGATGGGAGGTCCGACGGGGATGGACAGGTCCGAATGGTCCCGATCTGCGGGCCGCTCCTACGTTGATCTGTCCGCCACAGCCGCCCGCAGGGCGTCGAGGTCCTTGCGCAGCGGCCGTCCCAGCAGCCACCGCCGGGCCGGCCAGGGAAGGACGGCCAGCAGCGCGAACAGCACGCCCCTGGTGCCCGGCGAGTGGCCGCTGTACCTCGTGGGGCCGGGCTAGCCGTCGAATCGAACGGTCAGGTAGCCGACCGTCCGGTCCGGCGGTCCGCCGGCATCGGCCGATGTCGCCGAGGCCAGTGACCGTGCCCTGGTGGCGCCCATCGCCCGCAGGGCGGCCAGGCCCAGGATCGCGGGCTCGATGCCGCACATCCCGCACACGAGCCCCGGTGTTCCGGACATCCGCACCGCGGCCTCGCGGAAGGCCAGCTCCGCGGCGTCCACGGCGAGGATCGACGGCAGGAGCGTCTCGGTCACCCGACGGCAGGCGGCATCACCGGGGTAGTGCGCCATGTCGGTGCTGATCGCCAGCACCACTGCGGCACCGGCCGCGCGCCGTCCCGCCAGCAGCTCGCCAAGCCGGCGGCCCGCGTCGACGGCGCGCTCCCCGCGGCCGGCCGAAACGGCGAGCGGGACGATCCGTGCCCCGGGCGCGACCGCGTCGAGCAGCGGCAGCTGGACCTCGATGGAGTGCTCCTCGGCATGGGCTTCGCGGTCGACGCGGAACGGGATGCCGAGCTCCACGATGGCTGCGGCAAGCTCGGTGTCGACGGCCAGCTCGCCGGTCGGGACCACCCACGCGCCTGCCTCCCAGGCACCCACGCCGTCCAGCCAGCCGGCCCCGTGGTTGGTGCCGAGCAGCACGACCGTCGGGCCCGGATCAGCAGGGGAGAGCTGCGTCCAGCCCGCCGCGGCGACGACTCCCGAGTAGACGAGCCCGGCGTGCGGCACGAGAAGGCCGAGGGGTACGGACCGCTCCTCGTCCGTGCCCGGCAGCCGCCGCGCCGCCTCCAGGAGATCGGCAGCCATCGCCTCGACGGCGGGACCGGAGCGCGGGTAGAAGGCACCCGCCACGGCCGGGAGACGCAGCGTCATTGGATCAGGCTCCGGCACGATTGCTCACCCGCCGTCCGAGGGCGCGTCCCTCCAGGACGCGGCCGCAAGCCGGGCAGGCGCCGGCATCGGTCAGGTGCGACCGCACCCGGTAGCCCGTGCGCTCGATGAGCAGCGTCCCGCAGCCGGCGCATCGGGTGTCCTCCAGGCCGAGCCGGGGCGCATTTCCCACGTAGACATGCTGCAGGCCGGCGGCGCGGCCGATGGCCGCCGCGCGCAGCAGCGTTGCGGGCGGGGTCGGAGGCACGTCGAGCATCCGGTGGGCCGGGAAGAAGCGGCTCACGTGCCACGGCGTGGCGGGACCGACGGTCTCGACGATCCAGCGCGTGAGGGCCTCGAGCTCGTCGTCCGAGTCGTTTCGACCGGGGATGACCAGCGTGGTGAGCTCCACCCAGACCCCGGCACGATGGAGGGCCACGATGGTCTCGAGCACGGGCGCCAGGCGAGCCCCGCACAGGCGCCGGTAGAAGGCGTCGTCGAACGACTTGAGGTCCACGTTCGCGGCGTCGAGGACGCCGGCAAGGAGCTCCGCGGCCTCCGGCGTGGCGTAGCCGTCGGTGATGAACAGGTTGCGCAGGCCCGCCGCCCGTGCCAGGCGCCCGGTGTCGAGGGCGTACTCGAGGAACACCGTGGGCTCCACGTAGGTGTAGGCGATCGAGCGTGCGCCTTCCCGAAGCGCCTCGGCCACGACACGCTCCGGCGGCAGCGCACGCTGCGGGATCGCCAGCCCCAGCCGGGGGCCCTGGGCAATCTCCCAGTTCTGGCAGAAGCGGCAGTGGAACGGACATCCGGCGGTGGCGATCGAGTACGAGAGCGAGCCGGGGTCGACGTGGAAGAGCGGCTTCTTCTCGATGGGATCCAGGCCGATGGCGGCCGCCTGCCCGTAGGCGGTGCAGATCAGCGTGCCCCCGCGGTTCTCCCGGACGCCGCAGATCCCGGTCCGGCCGGGACGGACGAGGCACCGATGCGCACAGACGCCACAGCGCACGCTCCCGTCCGGCCGGGTCTCGGCCAGGATCGACGGCACGCCTGTCGCGGGCGGTGGCGGGCGAACGGCCATGGTGTGCCCAGTCTGGCCTGCGCCCACCCGGCCCCAACAGTGCCGTGCGGTCCCTGATTTGTGGACCCAACCGCCCTCGTGCCCCGGCCCCGTTGGACGGATCCTGATCATCGGGTACGAAGGGGTCCACCTTGCATTCGATCGCCGGTTCCGCCGGCGCGGCAGTCCGGTCCAGCGTCCCTCCTCCCCCGGAGCTCGGCGCGGAGGAGCGCGAGACGCTGCTTGGTGTCGCGCGTCTTGCGCTGGCCGTCGCCACCGGCGTCCGCGCGGGGACGGCGCTCGATGAGGCGATGGCGGTGGCTCGCGGGCGAAGCGTGGGGCGCATCCGGGGAGCCGCGTTCGTCACCCTCACCATGCACGGCGAGCTGCGCGGCTGCGTGGGACGGCTGGATCCGGCGCAGCCGCTCGCCGAGGCGGTGGCCGCGGCCGCGCAGTCTGCGGCGCTCGAAGATCCGCGGTTCTGGCCCGTGCAGGCCTCCGAGCTCGACTCCATGAGCCTCGAGATCTCCGCCCTTGGTCCCTTCGCCGAGCTGGCCGAGCCGGACGCGCTGCGACCGGGGATCGACGGCGTGATGGTCCAGCGCGGCTGGCGCCGCGGGCTCCTGCTGCCGGAGGTGGCGGTCACCATGGGCTGGGACGGCCCGGCGCTGCTGA
>CAYVLM010000175.1:0-5141 GCA_964452225.1 uncultured Steroidobacteraceae bacterium
TACGACGAGGCCACGGGACGCTGGCACTACACCGAGCCGGACTGGGAGGAGCTCCGTTCGGTGGTCACCGGGCACGGGCCGCGCTCGCAGGCCAGACTCGCCTTCCGCCGCGAGAACCTCGCGGCCACGCAGTGGGTACGTGACGCCGTCCTGGGGACGAACCCGGCAGGCGCGGCCGCCTAGGCCGTCGTCGGTCGGGGCCGCGCAGGTCGTCGTCGGCGCGCCCCCTCGAAGCGTCGAATTCACGCCACCTGACCGTTGCGACGTCCCCATCGGTCCCCGGCGGGCGCCGAGCATGGCCTCGCGTGAATTCGGTCGGTTCCCGGCGGGCCGAGCACGCTTCGCGGCCGCCAACGGTCACCTCGCGTGAATCCGGCACGCCCGGGATCTCGCCGGCGCGGGGAGCGCTGCAGGCCGCCACGGGGTACGCTTGGCCCATGAGCGCGAGGGTCGGGCGCGACCGCGTCTGGGAGGTCTTCCGCCAGGAGACGGAGGGGGACCCCTTCGTGCATGCGGGCAACGTCCGGGCCCCCGACGAGGAGCTCGCCACGCACTACGCCCGTGAGTTCTTCGGCCGACGCCAGGAGAGCCACCGGCTCTGGATCGTGGACCGGGCGGCGATCGTCGAGCTCCGCGATCCCGACCTTCTCAAGCCGCCGTTCGACCGCTCGTTCAAGCGCCCCGGCGGCTACGTGATCCGCCACAAGCTCGAGGCAGCCAAGGCGCGCGCCACCGCCGGCGAGCAGCAGCGGGAGCCGGCCGCCGAGGACGCACCCCGGTGACCATGGGCACCCGGCCGCCCGACACGCTGCCACGCGAGGCCGTTGCCGAGCTGCTGCTCGACCTGGCCGACGACGAGTTCGTCATCGGCTTCTGGGACTCGGAGTGGACCGGCATCGCGCCCATGCTCGAGGAGGACGTGGCCACCAGCTCCATCAGCCAGGACGAGATCGGGCATGCCAGGGCGCTCTACGAGATGCTCGCCAGCCTGACCGGGGACGACGCCGACCGGATCGCCTTCGGCCGCGAGCCGGAGGATTACCGTCACGCGGCCCTCCTCAACCACCCGCGGACCGACTGGGCCTTCACCGTTGCCCGGCGCTACCTGTACGAGACCGCGGATGCGGTCCGCCTCGAGGCCCTGGCGCGCTCCAGCTACGAGCCGCTGGCCCGCCTCGTGGCCAAGATGCGCCGCGAGGAGCGCTACCACCTCATGCACCTCGACGCCTGGCTGACCCGCCTCGCGGAGGGCGGCGCGGACGCCCGGGGCCGCCTGGCTGCCGCGCTCGAGCACCTGTGGGCCGATGCGCAGGCGGTCTTCACGCCGCCCGGTCACGAGGCGGCGCTGCTGGAGGCCGGCGTCCTGCCCGAGCCGATGGCGGCGCTCCGCCGTCGCTGGGCGGGCGAGGTGGGGGAGCGGGTGCAGTCGCTGGGCCTTCCGCCGCTTGACCCCACCGTCGGCGCGCCCACCGACGGCCGCACCCGCCGCACGGACGGCTTCCGCTGGCTCCATGGCGAGTTCACCATGGTCGCCCGCTCCGACCCGGGGGCGACGTGGTAGCCGCCGGCGATCCGCGCGATGCGGTGGTCTGGGCCGCGCTCGACGAGGTTCCCGACCCTGAGATCCCGACCATCAGCGTGGTGGAGCTCGGCGTGATCCGGGGGTTCGCATTCGAGCCGATGGTGGCCGGAGGGGAGCGCCTCGCCGTGGAGCTGCTGCCCACCTTCGTCGGGTGCCCGGCCATCGACGTGATGCTGCAGACGGTGGGGGAGCGGCTCCGGGCGCTTGACGTCGCCGATGAGGTCAGCGTCGAGCTGAGCTTCGCGGAGCCATGGACGTCGGACCGGATCAGCGCCGAGGGGCGCGAGAAGCTGCGGGCCGGCGGGTTCGCGCCGCCGCACCTGGTGGAGATTGCGACGGCATCGGCCCCGTTCGGGGGAGAGCTGGCGATGCTCGACGTGGCGAGCTGCCCGTACTGCGGGTCGCGCAACACCACGCTGGACAACCCGTTCGGGCCGACGCTCTGCCGGGCGATCTACCACTGCGAGGACTGCCACCAGCCGTTCGAGCAGTTCAAGGCGGTCTGACGAGCACGCCGCCCTAGCGCAGGAGCGCCCCGAGGACCTGCTCAAAGGGCAGCGTCACGGAAGCGTGCCCGCCGTCCGGCTCGAGCTCCAGGTGGTGGTACTCGAGCTGCCGGTCTCCGTCGAGCCGAAGAAGCGCGTAGGGCATGCCCGCAGGATAGCGACGTGCGCGAGCAGGTGCGCCTGATGCGTTACCCTTGCGGCCACCATGGCCATCGACGCTGACGAGTTCCGATCCGGCGCGGACGAGCTGCTGGACGCGGGCGCCCACGACCCGCTCGACACCATGCGGCACTCGGCCGCCCACGTCATGGCGGCCGCCGTGCTCGAGCTCTTCCCCGATGCCAGGCTCGGTATCGGTCCGGCCATCAGGGACGGCTTCTACTACGACTTCGACCTTCCCCGGTCGCTCACGCCTGCCGACCTCGAGGCGATCGAGGCAAAGATGCGCGAGCAGGTCAGCGCGGACCTGGCCTTCGAGCGCACCGAGCTGGACCGCACGGCGGCGCTGGGCGAGCTCGAGGCCGCGCATCAGCCGTTCAAGGTCGAGATCGTCCGCGATCTGCCCGACGAGGAGGCGCAGGTCATCAGCTTCTACCGGCATGGCGCCTTCAAGGACCTGTGCCGCGGGCCCCACGTCGCCTCGACCGGGAGGCTCGGGCCCTTCAAGCTCCTCAACTCGGCCGCCGCCTACTGGCGCGGAGACGAGAAGCGGCCGATGCTGCAGCGCATCTACGGCACGGTCTGGGAGACCCAGGAGGAGCTCGACCGCTACCTGTGGCGCCTCGAAGAGGCGAAGCAGCGGGATCATCGGCGCCTCGGGCGCGAGCTGGACCTCTTCACCTTCCATCCCGAGTCGCCGGCGGCTCCCTTCTGGCACCCGAAGGGGATGGCCCTGTACCGGGCCCTGGAGGCCTGGTCACGCCAGGTCCGTTCCGAGGGGGGCTTCGTGGAGGTCCGGACCCCCTCGCTGGTGCGCAAGGAGCTCTGGGAGCAGTCCGGCCACTGGGACCTGTACCAGGACAACATGTTCGTCCTCGACGACTACGACCACCCGTCCGGCCTCAAGCCCATGAACTGCCCCCAGGAGATCCTCATCTACAGGACCGGTGCACGCTCGTATCGCGACCTCCCCATGCGCTACGCCGACTACAGCGTCCTGTTCCGCAAGGAGCGCACCGGCGCCCTGGCGGGCATGTTCCGCGTGCGCCAGCTGGTCCAGGACGACTCGCACGTCTTCTGCCGCGACGACCAGGTGCCCGACGAGCTCAGGCTGGCCCTGGCGCTGATCGGCCGCCAGTTCGCCCCGTTCGGCTTCGAGCCACGCTTCAAGCTGGCCACGCGGCCGGAGAAGAAGCTCGGCTCGGACGAGTTCTGGGACATGGCCGAGGGCCGGCTGCGCGAGGCGCTCGAGGTGGGGGAGATGCCGTACACCGTCGACCCGGGCGG
This sequence comes from uncultured Steroidobacteraceae bacterium, assembly GCA_964452225.1. Lineage (GTDB taxonomy): Bacteria > Chloroflexota > Limnocylindria > QHBO01 > QHBO01 > CAVXEH01. The sequence continues at coordinate 3,535 of CAYVLM010000175.1, forward strand.
CGCCGCCTTCTACGCGCCGAAGATCGACGTCTTCATCGAGGACGCCCTGGGCCGCGAGTGGCAGATGGCCACGGTCCAGCTCGACTACCAGCTCCCGCAGCGCTTCGACCTCGAGTACCGCACGGCCGATGGCGGCTTCGAGCGCCCGGTAATGATCCACTACGCCATCTACGGCAGCTTCGAGCGCTTCACCGGCGTCATCGTCGAGCACTTCGCCGGTGCCTTCCCGCTGTGGCTGGCTCCGGTGCAGGTGGTCGTCATTCCGATTGCCGACCGCCATATCGAGTACGCGGGCCGTGTCCGCGAGGCACTGACGGCTGCCGGCATCCGGGCCGAGATCGACGATCGCTCCGAGCGGATGCAGGCCAAGGTGCGCGACGCGCAGGAGCAGAAGATCCCGGTGATGCTGGTCGTGGGTGACCGCGACCAGGAGGCCGGTGCCGTGAGCCCGCGCCTGCGAACCGGACGCACGCGCCAGGGCGTGCCCCTCGACGAGTTCGTCGAGAAGCTCCGCGAGAGACACGAGGCCCGCGAGCTGTGGCCCTACCAGGACAACGCGCCTGCCGACTGAGCGCGGCGGGCTGATGCGCCAATGAGGAAGATGCGCGCCATCGGCCAGCTGGCGCTGCGGTCGACCGACCCGATGCGCTGTGCCGAGTTCTACGAGCACGCCTTCGGCTTCCGGCTGCGCGCCGGCGACGAGAGCGGCGTCGACCTGGAGCTCGGCGGGTTCGAGCTCTCCTTCCGCCGCGGCGAGACCGCCACGCGGGACGGAATCCAGATCGGCTTCCGGGTCGACACCGCAGCCGAGGTCGACGCCTGGGCCCAGGAGCTGGGACGCCGCGGCTTCGCGCTCGTGGCCCCGCCGTCTGGCGACCGCTGGGAGGGCACGCGCTCGTTCCGCGTCGCCGATCCTGACGGGCGCCAGGTCGCCGTCTTCTTCGACTGGCCGTCGTAGCCCGCCCTCGAGCGACAACCGGTACCACCCGCGACGGTACGAATGGTGGGCGGCGCCGAAGGACCCCGACCGCCACCATGATGCCGTGGCGACCACACGAGTGCCGATGTCCGCGGGGTGGCGGTCTCGACCCGCGGCCTGGGTGCGCAAGCGCGTCCGCGCGGGCGTCGGGCATGCCGTGTGGGTCTGGGGCTTCTCCGTGTTCCTCGCGGCACTGGGAACGGCGCTCTACGTCCCCCTGATCAGCAACCGCGCTCCGCCGGTGGTGCCCTTCGCCATCCCCTGGTGGGTGATCGCGGCCGGCTTCTGCCTCGCCGACATCAAGGTCATCGAGGTGCACTTTCGGCGGGAGTCGCACGCCTTCTCCCTGACCGAGGTCCCCGCGGTCGTCGGCCTCTTCTTCCTTCCACCCAACCAGTACCTCCTGGCGGTGACGCTGGGTGCCCTGGTCGCTCTCCTGTTCACCTCCAGCCGCGCCCCGGTCAAGCTCGCCTTCAACCTGGCCAACTACCTCCTGCTCGGGGTGCTGATGGTCGCGGTCTTCCGCGCCATCGACCCGGCACCCGGAGCGCCATCGCTGCTCGGCTACACCGCCGCCTTCGCGGCCACCCTGGTGGGGACGCTGGTGGGCGCGCTGAGCATCGCCACG
>CAYVLM010000176.1:0-5103 GCA_964452225.1 uncultured Steroidobacteraceae bacterium
TAGTAGGACGGTGGCAGTGGGAGCCGTCCTCCATCCCCGGTACCACCCTGGGTGGTGAGGCCGTGGCAGAGGGAGCGGGCGTTGGGTTGGCGCGTCAGGCGCGGGCGGCCACCTCGCGCATGACGGGCACGATCTCGCTGCCGTAGCGGTCCAGCTGCGTCTCCTCGTCCCCGTTCATGAGGTAGATGTTGAATTGGTCCACGCCGGCGTCGGCCAGCTCGTGCAGGCGCGCCAGGTGCTCGTCCGCCTCGCCGAGAACGCAGAAGCGGTCCGTTGCCTCGTCATCCACGAAGTCGGCGTTCGACGAGCCGACCTCGGCGTGGTGCTGGTAGTCGTACCCGCTCCGGTCACGGATGTAGCCGGTGAGCGAGTCGGGCAGCTGTTCGCGCGGATAGCGGTTCACCAGGTCGACGACGTGGTTGCTCACCAGCGCCGGGAACCAGCGGGTCCGCTCCCGTCCGTCCTCGCGAGGGCCGATGTGGGCCGGAGCCGCGGCCTGCACGCGCACGCTTCCCCGCTCCCGTCCGGCGGCCGCCTCCGCCTCGCGCACCTGGGAGACGAACCAGCGGATCAGGTCGGGGTCGGCCAGCTGCAGGATCACGCCGTTCGCCACGCGCCCGGTCATGGCCAGCGCCATCGGGCCGTATCCCGCCACCCAGACCGGCAGGGTCCAGCCTCCTGCCCAGGGGAGCCTGACCTCAGCTCCCTCGTACGTCACCGCCCGGCCCTCCACGAGGTCGCGGATGACGCCGATCGCCTCCTCCAGGGACTTGAGCGTGGTGGGTGGCTTGCCGATGACTCGACGCGCGCTGTCGCCGCGCCCGATGCCGAGATCCATCCGCCCCCCGGAGAGCTCGTCGAGGGCGGCGAGCGCGGAGGCGGTCACCGACGGCTCGCGGGTCGCCGGGTTGGTGACGCAGGTGCCGAGCCGCATCCGCTCGGTGGCCTGGGCCATGAGGGTCAGCAGCACGTACGGCTCGCGCCACAGGACATGGCTATCGAAGAGCCAGCCGTGGGTGAACCCGTTCGCCTCCGCGCGCCGGGTGAGCTCGATCGACCACTTGAGGTCGTCCCCTCGCAGCGTGAAGCCGAATTCCATGGCCAGATACTCCTCCTCGATTTGAGGGGGCAGCGTACACCCCGATCGTGAGGCCGACCCCTGCGACCGGGGATCCGGTGCCGGCTTCAGCGGCTGCCCGCGTCCCGATGGCGGAGCCACTCGAGGTAGGAGAGAAGCTCCGCCTCCTGCTCGGGTCGCAGCCGTTCCCCCGCGTAGAAGGTGGCGTGGCGGCCCGGCTCGGGGAGCGGGGCGACCCGCGCAGCGCCGCCGACCGTGCGCAGCGCCGCCTCGAGCCGGCGAACCCCCCACGCGATGAGGGGCGCGCTGTCGCCGAGCTCGTCCTGCAGCTCGGAGAGCAGATCGAGAAAGACGGCCTGCCCCACGGCGAACGCAGTCCGGCCCGCATCGGTCAGGTCGACCACCCGAGAGCGACGGTCGGTCGGGTGGGGAGTCACTGTCACCAGGCCTTGGCGCCGCATGGCGGCCACGATGCGGGACATCGACGGCGATGGCACACCGGTGATGGCCGCTACCTCCCCCGGCGGCTGTGGTCCCCGCGTCGAGAGCACCGTGGCCACCTGAAAGGCACGCGGCGCCAGTCCGGACCCGGCCAGCCGTTCATCCAGCATCGACCCGAGCAGGTCACTCACCACCGACGCATGGAAGAGGACAGCGCGATCCCGACTAATAGTATCGTCTGGCATCAGAGTACTATCATACGATCAGAGTGATCCCTTCACCGGCAAGAGGATAGTCAGATGCGAGGCGCGGACACCCTGTTCAGGCGACGCCGGCCGGCGTCGCTCCTCTCCATCCTGCTGCTGCTCAGCGCCTGCGGCGGAGCCCGGTCCGAGACGGGCGGGTCGCTGGCACCGGCCTCCGCCTCTGCGGCATCGCCTCGCGCCTCGGAGACGGCGACCGTGCTGAGCTTCGCGATCTTCGCCGGCGGGGGCGCCCACATGAAGTGGATGAACGACGCGGCGAAGGCCTACGAGGCCGCGCACCCTGGCCTGACGGTTACGACGACGCTCCACGACTTCTACTCGGTCCCGGTGCCATACCAGCAGCTCGAGGACACGTACTTCGGCAGCGACACGCCGGACCTCGTCTCCGGGTTCGTTGGCGGGTCCCTGCGCGCCGACGCAGCCGCGGGAAAGTTCTTGGACCTCACCGACCTGTGGAACGAGCTCGGCCTGGATGGTGCCATCCCGCCGGCGGTCGCGGACCTCGCCACGGTAGACGGCCGGCGCTACTGGATCCCGACCCTCGCGCAGTGGAATCCGATCTTCTACCGGACCGACCTCTTCGCGCAGTCCGACCTCACGCCGCCCGCGACCTGGGACGAGCTGCTCGCCGACTGCCACGCGCTCCGAGCGGCCGGCATCGACCGGCCTATCGGGCAGGCCGGCGACGGGGCATGGCCCCCGCCCGCGGCGCGCTGGTTCAGCACCATCGACCTCGCCATCAACGGGGCGGACTTCCACGAGGCGCTCGCGGAGGGCAGCATCAGCTGGACCGACCCGCGCGTTCGCGCCGTGTTCGCGACGTGGTCCGACCTGTTCGACTCCGGCTGCTATGGAGATCCCGCCATGCAGTCCTACTCCGCACCCATCCTGGGGCTGCACTTCGGCGACATTGCCATGGAGAACCTGGGCGAGTGGATCTTCGAGAACCCGGTGCTGACCAATGACGACCCGATCGACTTCTTCCGACCGCCGGTCATCGACCCGGGCGTCCCGCGCACCGACATCGTGCTGGTCTACGGACTGGCCATCCCCGCCGATGCCGCGCATCCCGACCAGGCGCGCGATCTGATCCGCTCGCTGGTCAGCGCGGATTCGCTGAGGACCGCGTACCAGACCGTGCCACGCGTGATCCTCGACACGCGGGTGGATCCCGGCTACCTGCCGCGCCATGCGAAGGGGCTGCAGCTCCTCGAGAACGCGGGGCGGCTCGTGCAGCTCTGGGAGTTCACCGCCACCCAGCCCCAGGGCACCATAGGGCTCAACCTGTTCACGGCCTTCCTGAAGGACCCGTCAACGCTCGAGGCGGACCTGGCGACCGCCGAGCACGCGCGGTCGGTGGCCTACGGACCGCCCGGCGCGGCGCCCTGAGCGAACGCGCAGGACGCCCGAATGCGCATGACCGCGCGGGTCAGGGCCGGACCAGGTCCCCGTAGGCGTCCGGACGCCGGTCGCGGAAGAACTGCCAGGTCTGGCGCACCTCGTCGATCTTCTCGAGATCGAGGTCACGGACGAGCAGCTCCTCTGCGTGCGTGTCGCCGATCTCGCCGATGAACTGGCCGCGTGGATCGCAGAAGTAGGACTGGCCGTAGAAGTCGTCGTCGCCGAGCGGCTCCACGCCGACCCGGTTGATGGTCCCCACGAAGTAGCCGTTGGCCAGGGCGTGGCTCACCTGCTCCACCCGCCACAGGTACTCGGAGAGGCCGCGAGAGGTGGCCGACGGGATGAACACGATCTCGGCGCCATTGAGACCCAGCGCCCGCGCTCCCTCCGGGAAGTGGCGGTCGTAGCAGATGTAGACCCCGATCCTGCCGGCGGCGGTCTCGAAGACCGGGTAGCCGAGGTTCCCGGGCCGAAAGTAGAACTTCTCCCAGAAGCCCTTCACCTGCGGGATGTGCGTCTTCCGGTACTTGCCCAGGTACGTCCCGTCCGCGTCGATCACCGCGGCGGTGTTGTAGTAGATCCCGCTGGCGTGCTCGTCCTCCTCGTACATCGGCACCACGAGGACCATCCCGGTCTCCTTCGCCAGCTCCTGCATGCGCCTGGTGGTCGGTCCGTCCGGGATGTGCTCGGTGTACGCGTAGTACTGCGAGTCCTGGACCTGGCAGAAGTAGGGACCGTAGAAGAGCTCCTGGAAGCACATCACCTTGGCGCCCTGCTGGGCCGCCTCGCGGGCATAGCGGATGTGCTTCTCGATCATGGAGTCCTTGTCGCCAGTCCACTGCGCCTGGAGCAGAGCCGCCCGGACGATTCGCGCCATCGGTTCCTCCTGGAATCGGTCGTGGAAGGAGCCGATGGTACACCCGTCCCGGTGCGCCGCTAGACTGCCGGATCGATGGTTGCCCGACGCCGCCGACCGGCGCCGCCGACGCGGTCGGCGCTTCCGCTGGTGCTCATCGCGGCGCTGACCGCGGCGCTCGCTGCCACGTTCGCGTCGCCGGCCACGAGCACCGCCGTCTGCAGCACGCCGCCCAGTACTGCCGATGCCCTCGAGCGGGCCACGGTCGTCTTCGTCGGGACCGTGACCACGGTGGCCGACCAGGGTTACACGGCCACCTTCAGCGTCGAGGAGATCTGGAAGGGCCCGAACCTGGCGCTTGTGACCACCGTCTACGGGGGATCGGTCGGGCTGGAGGACTCGCGATCCTGGGAGGTCGGCCAGCGGTACCTGGTCTTCCCCTCCGTCGACGCCGACGGGAACCTGCTCGACAGCCTCTGCTCGGCCACGGCGCCGTACCAGACCTCGTTCGACGCGCTCCGGCCGGCGGACGCCCGGCCGCCGCAGGGACCACCCACCTCGGGACCTCCCGGGAACCCGCCGATCGCGGCCGTGTTCCTGGGGATCCTCCTGCTCGGGTGCCTCGGAGCGTTTCTCCTGTGGCGAACAGGGCGGACCGGGTCATCTCCCTAGGCGGCATGGCACAATCCGGCAATGCGGGGCCGGCTCGCGCGCTACTTCCACGTCCCGCTGCTGCGGCGGGTGCTTTTCCACGCCCGGCGCGTGTCCGGATCGGTCGACAAGCACTTCTTCTACTCGCTCGGAATCGGTCTGATCGGTTTCGTGCTCCTGGCCGCGCTGGCGATCACCCTGCTCGAGAAGCCGCTCACCCTGGGCACCTTCGGCCAGTCGCTCTACTGGGCGGTCGCCACGGTCCTGGGGCAGGGCGACTCGAACTACGTCACCTCGCCGGGCGGCTTCGTGGTGAGCTGGGTGCTGCTGCTCTTCGGCGTCGCGATCGTGGGCACCATCACCGGTGCGATCGTCGGGTTCGTCATCGACTTTCTGATCAAGGAGGGCCA
>CAYVLM010000177.1:0-5083 GCA_964452225.1 uncultured Steroidobacteraceae bacterium
TGCTGACGGCTCTGGCTTTCCTGGCTACCGTGAGGAGCGCCGGAGCCTGGGCGGGCCTCTGGCTGGGAGTTGGTGGCCTGGCCCGCCTCTATCCCATCGCATTCGCCCCGCTCTTCGCAGGCTACCTGGTCGTCACCCGCGCGCGGCGAGCGGCCATCCGGCTGATGCTCACGGCACTCGCAGCTTTCGCTGGTGGGTGGGCGCTGACGGCCTGGCTTGCTCCGCCGGGGATGATCGTCGCCGTCGGGCGGCAGACGTCCCGGGGAATCCACCTGGAGAGCGTGATCGGGGCTGCGCTCGCCCTGGCACAGTCTCTCGGCACAGGCCTTGGGCTCAGCGTCGCGGAGGACGCCAACCACTCCTTCTCGCTGGTCGGCAGCGTCATCGATCCCGTGGTCCCGGTGGTGCTGGGAGCCATGGCGGTCGCGGGAGCCACGGTGCTGGGGGCGGCGTGGTGGAAGCTGAAGACGGAGACGCGCGAGGTCGGGACGGTCTCGCCGCGGACCCTCGCCGCGCTGAGCGGCCTGCTCATCGCAGCCCTGCTGGTCACGAGCAAGACGCTCTCGCCGCAGTTCATCTTCTGGTTTGCGCCGTTCGCCGCCTTCCTGACCCGGAGGACATGGGTCACGCTGGCCGTCGTCCTCGCGCTCTCCTTCGTGATGTACCCGCTGGGCTACGCAGGCATGCTGGCCCTGGACACGCCCGGTCTCGCGCTCCTCAACCTGCGCAACCTGCTGCTCCTGGTGCTGACCGCGCTGCTCGTTCTCGAGGTGATGCGGCGCCGGGGTGGCTATCCCGCGCCGGATCCGGACAGGACGTAGACCGGCCAGCCGTCGACATCGGTCAGGAGGGCGTATCTGCTCCGCACGAGCTGGCGGAGCGGCTCGATGAGGTCCAGGGTCCGCGGATCCTGGTTGTCGACGGGGCGCGGGACGAGAAGCGGCGGCAGCCCCGCCGTGCCTTCACCAAAGGAGCCGGCGTCCACGATCAGCGCCGGAGGATGGCGCTGAAGCTCTGCGACCAGGTCCGCGACCCGGGCTGCCGTCGAGTAGCCGGGCGTGGTGAGCGGATAGGCGTAGACGTAGCGGCTTGCCGGCAGGCGGCCCGACCACAGGTAGACCTGCGGTTCGTTGCCCCACACGAAGATCGTGTCCCCGGCCAGGGTCTGCTCGTCGACGAGCCGGGCGGTGGCGCGGGTCCGGTCCGTCTCGGCCGATGTCGGTCGCATCATGGTCGGCAGGTTGGCGCCCACCACCAGCGCGCTGATGGCCAGCCCTGCCGCGAGCGGCCCGTACGCCATCGCACGGCTGCGAGCCGCCATGGCCGCCGCTTGCCGCAGGCCGATACCGGCCAGGACCCCCAGCGGCACCGCCAGCACCGCCGCGTAGTGCGTCTCGAAGCGCCCTTCGGCAACGAAGAGGACCAGGCCCAGCACGATCCAGGCCAGGCACGCGCCAACCAGCGTCCGGGTTCGATCGTCCGCTTGGCGCACGGCCAGGGCCCCGAGGCCGGCCGGTACGAGCAGGAAGACCAGGCTCAGCAGGGCGCCGGCCGCCTGGGCTCCGGTGCCGCCGCCGGTCGACAGTGCGTGGAACGCCGCGCTGTAGCCGACCACGGCATCGAGCGCATCGGGCAGGGCCCCTGCCATCCCGAGCAGGGCCACCGCCAGGATGCCGGCGACCAGCGCGCCGCCTGCCGCGGCCGCCAGCGCCCGCCATCGGTCCGGTCGTCGCCAGGCGGCCACCGCCACGGCCGCAACCACGGCGAGCGCCGGGATGGAGGTCAGGACGGCCAGGCCGGCCGCCACCCCGGCGAGGAGGAGGCGCCGCGCGCCGCCTGCGCCGGTTGCCAGCCAGAGTGCTGCCGCCGCCGGCAGGATCGCCGCGGACTCCGTCAGCCCGCCGCCCAGCGAGACGATGTGCTGGGCCGCTGCGGCGGAGGTTGCCACGCCGGCAACGATGGCCTCCCAGCGCAACCCGATCCGGCGCAGCGTGGCCGTCACCAGCACCCCGGTCAGGGCGATCAGCACCACGCTGGCCAGCCAGCTCGCCACCCAGGGATCGACCCAGGGCAGCGCCGACTGGGCCGCCGCGTCCACGACGTAGATCCCGGGCGGCTTGTGGTCCCAGACGTCGACGTAGGGCAGCTGGCCCTGGCGCAGCAGGGACCCGGCCAGGGCGAAGACCGCGGCGTCGAGCGATGGACCGGCAATGAGGCCCGGGGAGAGCAGGGCGGCTGATACCAGTCCGCAGGCGCCGGCGGCCAGAAGGAGAGGCATGCTGCGCAGTGTGACGGGTGGATGGCCACCGGTTGCGGGCAGGCCGGCTGCTGCCCGACTCGTCATATGCCGTCCTGATGCGCGTTAGACAGCTCGAGGCCCGTTCTCCTGCCCCTTGGCGCGTTCATCCACGCTCGATCGCTGGCTCATGGCGAGCTCTCGCATGGGCCCGACACGTCTAACGCGCACCACCGCAGCAGGTGACAAGTCAAAGCCCGATGGCGGTCGATCCCGGCCCATAACGCGCACCACCGCAGCAGGTGACAAGTCAGAGCCCGATGTCGGCCGATCCCGGCCGATCCCGGCCGATGGCGGCCGATGCCGTCGCCCGGCACGGTCGTGCCGAACCGCGCCGTCAGCCCGTGCCCACCAGTGAGCAGTCGCGCACGAGGAGGACGGACTTCGAGTCGCTGTAGGCGGTGCACCAGCCGTGGTCCACGGCGGCTCCCTTGACCAGCTCCACGCCGGGCGGGAAGAGGATGGCCTGCACGCCGTACTGGTCGAGCAGCTGCACCCAGTTGCCGGAGGCGGAGCGGATGGTCGAGTAGTCGTTCAGGATCTGCTCGGAGTACATGTCGTTGCGGCCGTCCACGAAGACCCGGCCACCCGCGTCGTACATGCGGCTGATGACGTAGCCGCCCCAGCCGTACTCGGCCAGGACCCGCGCGTTCGGCTCGATCTTCAGCAGCTCGCTCACCGCGGCGGCCGGGTACGGATCCGCCTGTTCGGGCACGATGTGGAGCGGGCTCTCGGGCAGGATGATGAGCGGAGCGGCGATCACCAGGACCACCCCGACCGTCAGCTCCAGCATCCGCCGGCCGCGCTGCATGCGCGCCGAGATCGGGGCGCGCCGCGGGCGCCAGGCGTCCACCCGGGCCTCGATCCCCAGCGCCAGCGAAGGGACGGCGAAGACCGCCGCCAAAGGATCGTTGCGGACGCTGAACAGCCCCATCAGGACCCCCACCAGGGTCAGGGCCACCAGCCAGCCGGGCGTGCCGCGGCCGCCGTTGAAGACCAGGGCCAGGACCAGCGCCAGGAAGCCCCAGTTGGCCGCGTCGTGGAAGTTGTTCGACTGCCACTCCTGAATGTTCGCCAGCCCCCAGTTCCCCGGCTGCACGTAGCGCAGCGGGTAGAGGATGCCGGCCGGACCGGCGGGGGTGGCCATGACCGCCAGGGCTGTCCCAACCGTTGCCGCAAGCATCCAGCGCCAGGCCGGCGACATGGGCGTCCGCCCGGCCAGGGTGAAGAGCAGGTACATGCCCACGGTGCCCAGCCCAACCACCCACAGGCCGTGGAGGTTGGCCCACAGCACGAAGTACGGGATGAGCACCAGCGACAGCACCGGTCGGCGGGCGTCCAGGCTCATGAGGATGGCCAGCAGCCCTGCCAGCATCAGGAAGCTGATCACCTGGGGCCGGACGGTCAGGAAGCCCACCAGCACCCAGGCGCCCAGGACCATGGCGACCATGATCGAGACGGTCCGCAGGCCCGCGCGGCGCAGCGGAACCGCCAGGGCGCCGAAGGTGGCCATGGCCAGCCCGCCAAAGACCACCATGGCGCCGGTGGAGCCAATGGCGGTCACCAGCCAGTACAGGATCAGCTCTCCGAGCCACTCGTGGAGCGTCCACGGCTTCCCGGCCCAGGTGAAGCTGAACGGGTCCGTGCTCGGGATGTGGCCGGTGGTCGCGATCAGGCGCCCGGTGGTGAGGTGCCAGAAGTAGTCGGGGTCGTACAGGCCCTTGGCGATGGTGATGCACACCAGGACCACGCCCAGGACGCCCAGGAAGATGAGCGTCGGGGACGGGAGGCGCGGTGCCGATGCGGGACCGCGCTCGAGCGGGGCGGCTGGGGCGGCAGTGGCCATCGCCGGCGAGTCTAGCCCGTGCCCCCCGGGGCGGTACGGGTCGAAGGTACCAGCGGCAGGCGTGCGCGGCGGGGGTTACCCTGCCGCGGTGACCACGGCGCAGGCGACCACCACGGCAGCCGCGACCCGGACCGGCTGGGTCCCGCGCGTCTCCCTGGCCGCCATCGCCACCACCGCCTTCTTCGCCCTGGTGGCCCTGCCGCGGACCGCGATCCCGCTGGTGGACGGGGACGTGTGGTGGCACCTCCACGCCGGCGAGACGATCCTGGACACCGGCGCCGTCCCCAAGGTCGACAGCTGGACCCTTGTGGGGACCGGGATGCGCTGGATCAGCCAGGACTGGCTGAGCAACACGGTGATGGCCGCGGTGCTGCGCCTCGGCGGCGGCCTGGGCGAGACGCTGCTCTCGCTCCTCTTCGCGGCGCTGGTGGTGGCCGCCTTCGCCTTCCTCTGGCGCGCGGTGCACGTGCGCTCGCCACGGACCGGCTGGCTGGGACCCATTGCCTGGCTGACCGCCGGCCTGGTGGTTGCCGGACCGGTGCTGGGGGTCCGGGTGCAGACCGTGGACCTCGTGATGACCGCGGTCGTGGTCTGGCTCCTGTGGCACTACCTGGCCGATGCCCGCGCCCGATGGGTCGCCGCCCTGCCGCTGGTCGCCCTGGTCTGGGTCAACACCCACGCCGGGTTCCCCCTGCTCTTCGCCTTCGGCGGCGCGGTGGTCGTTGGCGAGGCCCTTGACCAATGGCTCGGCCGGCGCGTGGATCCCGCACCGCTGGCGTGGAGCCGGATCGGCTGGCTGGCCCTGGCGCTCGTGGTTTCCGCGGCGGTCCTGGTGCTCAACCCCAACGGCACCGCGATCTACGGGTACCCGTTGGCCACCGCGTCGATCCAGGCCCACCACGACTTCATCTTCGAGTGGTCGCGGCCGGACCTCACCTCCT
>CAYVLM010000178.1:0-5075 GCA_964452225.1 uncultured Steroidobacteraceae bacterium
ACGAAGCCTTCACCGGGCCGCAGCTCGACCTCGGCGCCATCGGCGAGCAGGAACGTGATCGAACCGGCCGCGCACATCAGCAGCTTCGTGTACCCGTGCTCATGCGGCGCATACCGATCCCCCGGAGCGTTCGACCAGGGATAGGGTTCCACGCCCGCCGCGCGGAGGAACCTGCCGACCGTGGCGACATTCGGCCGCTCGCCGGCCGGCAGGTGCAGAGGCTCGAGGGGCGGCGGGAGCCCCGCGCGCCCGCCCATCACTTCACCACGACGACGGCGTGTCCCTCCAGGCGCCCGTTGTCGACCCGGGTCGCCGAAGCCATGTAGTCGAACGGCGCCAGCCAGGGCTGCACCTGCGCGTCGTAGGTCGTCTTCTGGTCGCTGGGGATCGCACCCTCCAGCGCCTGGCGGATGGCCGCCAGGTCGAGCCAGACCGTCTGCGTGTTCGAGGTGCCGCCGACCGCCGACATCCCGTCCGTGAAGCGCTGCTGCCCGGCGAGCGAGTCGGAGGCCGACAGGTCGAGGATCCGGGCAACGAGGGAGGTCCCGGTGCCGAACACGACCCGGTCATCGGTCACCGCGTACTGGATCGACCCGACCCAGGCCAGGTCGGCCGGCACGCCCCCGATCGTCAGCGTGGTGATGGTTGTTCCGTTGTGGTCGCTGGTGCTCACCGTGATGGCCGGACCGCCGGCCGCCGTGCTGAGCGTCACCAGCCCCTGCAGCTGCAGCAGCTTCGTGCGCGCCTGGTCGGCATCGGTCGGCTTGATGATCAGCCCCACGTAGGGCTGCCCGGACGGGGCTCCGGCGATGATCGCCGCGTCGCCCATCCAGGAGACGAACGACTCAAGGTCGCCGCCCAGGATCGACTCCGCCTGGGCGATCGGATCCGAGAAGCCGCTGCTGGCCGCCATCTCCTTGAGTGAGCCGATGAAGGAGCTGAGCGTGGTTCCGACGTCCGGCGAGTCAGCGAAGAAGAATGCGTCGGCGGGAGTCATGGCGGCCAGCCCGCGATCGCTGTTGGCCAGGGTCGAGGAGTCCGGCAGCGGAGCGCTGCTGTCGAGCACCAGGCGGTCGCCCTCGATGCGTGCGCTGGCGACCATGTACGTTGCGGCCTGGCCGCTGAGCGACTCGAAGAGCGGTGCCATCGAGGGCTCGGCGGACGAGAGGTCGGAGATCATCGACGACGTGATCGCGGCGCCATCGACCGCGACGGTGGCCACCCGGTCCGCCGGCAGGCGGGCCAGGCCATTGGTGAACTCGCTGCGTGAGCTGAGGGCGGGCTGGCTGCCGCCGTGGACGTCGAGGGCGGTCCCGACCAGGTCCACGCTGGTGCCAATGACCACCTCGTCGGAGGTCACGCTCCAGGCCACGGTGCTCGACATGGTGCCGGTGCCGGCGGTGGCCGACCAGATCGTGGCGGAGCCGTGAGACGTGCTCGTCACTCCGGTCATCCCGGCCTTGAGCTTGTCAACCGCGGTGTTCGCCGCGGCCTGGTCCTTCACCCCGACGAAGAACAGCATGTCCGGTACCGGCGGGGCGGTCATCGACCCGCTCAGCGCCCCGGCCAGCGATGGATAGCCGACCATGGCCATGGCGAGCTGGCCATCGAACCAGGGCTTCACATCGGTGCTGTACTGCAGGCCGCTCGAGTCGCTGGCCATGGCGGTGTCGAGCCAGGTGTCGAGCTTGTCGCTCAGCAGCGTGTCGGCAGCCTGCGCCGGGAAATGGCCCAGCAGGGTCTCGAAGTTGGCCGCCTGGTCGCCGGGACGATCGAGGCGGAGCTCGGCGTAGATGGTGGCATCGGCGGGCACGTAGGAAGCCGCCGTGCTGGCGCCGCTTCCCGTCCTGGTCGCGTTCAGCGCAAAGCCCGCGACGATCCCGATCACGACGGCCAGGACGATGACGGCGCTGAGCGCCGGCAGCAGCCAGCGGGGTCGCGCGGTGCGGGTCACGGGCACGCCCGCGCCGGCCGGCTGGGGTTCCGGCGTCTGGGGCGGGACTGAATCGCTGATCACGTGGTGTTCCCTCCCGAGAGCATGAGGTGCAGCCGGCAGCCCGGCGGCACCATCACAGGATAGGCCTCCCCGCCGTTGAGCGCGCATCCCCCAAAGGTCATGAACCGGCGCCGGCCCGGCCGGCGGCAATCGACGTCGTGGGACGGCTGGTAGAGTCCTCGCTCCCCGCATCGTGTGCACGGGCCGTGGAGGAGCCATGCTCGAGTCCGGACCCTACGTCGCCTCCGCCATCGGGTCGGCCGCCTCGTTCGGCGTCGGAGACTTCTCCGGTGGCGTGGCCGCGCGACGATCCAGCGGACTCGCGGTGGCGGCCGTTGCCCAGCTGGTGGGCTTTGTCCTGCTGGTCGCGCTGGTGGCTGCCGCACGGCCACCGGTGCCGGCGGCCGGCGATGTCGCGATCGGCCTGGCCGCCGGCATTGGCGGCGCAATCGGCGTCGCCGCGCTCTACCGGGCCCTCGCGACCGGCGCCATGGGCCTCGTGGCCGCGGTCTCCGGCGCCGGCGCGCTGGTGCTGCCCCTCGGGGTCAGCATCTTCATCCTGGGGGCACCGATTCGACCGCTGCAGCTCGTCGGCGCGCTCTGCGCGTTCGGCGCCATTGGTGCAGCCAGCGGCGCCGCGCGGACCCATGCGTCGCGTGCCGCCATCGGTCTCGCCCTGGTGGCAGCCGTCGGATTCGGCACCTGGTACGTGCTGCTCGACCGGGCCGCGACCGGGGACCCGCTGTGGGCGCTCGTCACCAGCCGGGCCGCGGGCACCGCCTTCATGATGGCCGTGGCCCTCGGCCGGCATCAGCTCGGAACCGCACGACGGGCGCTGCCGCTCATCGCCGCCAGCGGCGTCTGCGACGTCGCCGGCAACGCCCTGTACGTCGTCGCCCGCAGCGGCCTGACCGTTGGCCTCGCCGCCGCGCTGTCAGGGCTCTACCCGCTGGTCACCATGCTGCTCGCACGCCTCCTCCTGCGCGAGCGGCTCCCGGCGCTCGGCCTCGCCGGCGTCGGACTGGCGCTGGCCAGCATCGTGCTCATCTCGGCCGGCTGAGGACGGCGCATCCGGCACGGGCCGCCGTGGCGTCAGGCTGCGTCAGCCGGGAAAACCGCTGCCGTTGGTGATGGTCCGGTGATGGGCGGACATCGGCGCACCTCCGCGGTCCCGGACGAGCGGCACGGCGCCGCCCGATGCCGGTCGCGGGCAAGGAGACGCCAGCGGTCCTTATCGGCCGCTTACTGAGGCAGGCTCAGGACGGGGGTGCAGCGGTTACCCGGTAGCGGTCCAGCATCCGGCTCGAGACCTCCGGCCCGGCGTTGAGCAGCTCCAGGAAGTCAGGCCCCTCCAGGGCAAGCAGCCGCCCCTCGGTCACGGCCGACACCGTCGCGCTGCGCGGGGCGTTGTGCATCAGGCCAAGCTCGCCGAATATCTCGTCGGCGCCCATGACCCGCAGACGCCTGGCCACGCCCGTGCCGGGATCGAGCTGGTCGACCGCGAACTGGCCGGACTCGATGATGTAGAAGCGGTCCGCCGGATCGCCCTCGCGAATGACCACCGTGCCGGCGGCAATGTCCATCGGCAGCAGCTTGCCGGAGGCGACCTCCAGGGCCGCCGGCGAGACGCCCGCGAAGACCGGCAGACGGGAGACCCGGAGCAGGGTCGCCGCGGCCGCGTCAACGGCTCGCCGGAAGTGCGGACCGACCATGACGAGCGTGACGAACGAGGTGGCGATGATCGCCGCGCCGCCGATCGGGAAGATGACCTGGGCGCCGACGCCGACCAGGATGAGGGGCATCAGGAACGAGCCGGCCGCGTAGGTCAGCGTGGAGGCCGTCTGCCAGCCCCCCAGGGTTCGCCCGCGCATCTCGTCGGGCACCACGCGCTGGAAGATCGTGGTGTTCACGACATCGGCGATGAGCGATCCGGCTGCGGCGATCGCCACCGCCAGCATCGCGAGCAGGAGCACGTCGGTGAGACCGAGGAAGATGAACCCGCCGCCGAGGACGGCGGCACCGACGATCAGCGCCGGGGCAAGGTTGGGGCGCAGCGCAACAACGCTCGAGATGACCGCACCCACGACGCCGCCCACCCCGAGCGCCGCCGACAGGTAGCCGGTCGCCTGCTCGCCCCCGTGCAGCCGGTTGACGGCCAGGATCACGATCACCACGCTCAGGCCGCCGTACATGAACCCGCCGACCAGGTCGAGGAGCACCAGCCCGGAGATCGGTCGCAGGATGCTGCGGAACGTCACGCGCTCCACCGGCGAAACGGGCTTGGCGGCAGCCTGGGCATCGGGTGACGCGGCCGCATCGGAGCTCGTCGCCGCGGTCTCCTCGCGGGCGGCAGCCGGCGCCGGGGCCCTGGCAGCGCTCGGACGCGAGCTGGGCAGCGTGGTGTAGACCGCAGCCACGACCACGAAGGTCGCGGCGTTGATCGCGAAGGCGAGGGCCAGGTCGCTGGCGGCGATGATGAGGCCGCCGACCGCCGGACCGATGATGAAGCTGATCTCGCCGAGCGTCGCGAAGAGGCTGTTCGCCGGCCCCAGCTCGTTCTCGTTGCGGACCAGGCTGGGGATGTAGGCGCCGATCGCCGGACGGAAGAAGACGGCGAAGCAGGTCGCGAAGATGGCGAGCGCCACGATGATCCAGACCGGCGCGTTGACGATGGTCGCCACCGTCAGGCCCACCATGGCGGCGCCGCGGATCAGGCCGGACGCGATGAGAACGATCCGCCGGTCGTAGCGATCGACGATGATCCCGGCGACCACCGACAGCAGGATGTACGGGATGATGCGCGCGCCGCCGACGATGCCGAGGACCAAAGGGTCATTGCTGACGCGGTAGACCACGACGAGCAGGGCGACGAGGTACAGCCAGTCCCCGATCCCGGAGATGAACTCGCCGGCGAAGAGGCGGATGAGGCTCCCGTTGCCGGCCAGCGCCCGGTAGGTCGCGAGCATCCGGTGCTTCCCTCCTCGGCCCAGGTGGTTCTGTCGGAGTATGCCAGCACGAGGCGGTTGAGAAGCCGTCGAATCCGCAGCACCGGCGCACGCTCCACGCGGGAGAACGGCGG
>CAYVLM010000179.1:0-3142 GCA_964452225.1 uncultured Steroidobacteraceae bacterium
TGCCGTCGACCCGGTAGAGCGCGCCGAGCGGCTTGCGCTCGCTCGCCGGCTTGCGGAGTCGGTCGACCCAGGGCTCGCGGAGTTCTCCCTGACGTTCTAGGGAGGATGCCGGCTGCTCGGTTCTCGCGGCTGCCCCGTGGTAGCCGGCCATCGCGCGGAACGCCTCCTTTGGCTCCCAGGGCATTCCCGGAAACGTCGTGCCGAGTCGACCGCCGGTCAGCGGCCTGACGCAGCGTCCCAGCGGGAGCAGCGATCCGCCCCCGGGAGGTATCGCTCATTGTGGAATCGCGCGAGTGGGAGTACCGTGGCTGCATAGCCGCCTCTCGCGGCACTTCGCGTGGTCGATCCCTTCTCGAACGGACCGTGCGTCTGTTGTTTGGTTCGGGAAGAGGAAAGGGTCAGACATGACCACGGGCACTATCAAGAAGCTCATCACCGAGCGCGGCTTCGGCTTCATCGCTGCCGAGGATGGGAAGGAGTACTTCTTCCATCGCGGCGGCCTTCAGGCCCCGTTGGACTTCGACCGCCTGGCCGATGGCGAGCGCGTCTCGTTCGAAATCGAGACGAGCCCGAAGGGTCTGCGCGCGGTTCAGATAACGGCTGCGTAGCTCTCCCGCAGGGGTTCATGCCGGTCGCCCGAACGCGACCGGCGCTGAATCCGATTCCGCGTGCGCCTCGCTTGGCTGAGGCGGCGAACGAGACCGTCACGGTGACGTCACCCCGGGGCACACGTCACGAGAGGAGCCCCCGCGATTCCACGAACCGCCTTCGTTTCCACCTACTCGCCGCACCGCTGCGGTATCGCGACCTTCACGTACGATCTCGCGACGTCTGTCGGAAGCCGCCAGATTGTCGCCCTCCATCCGGCTGGCGCGCGGGGGTCCTACCCGGCCGAGGTTCGGCATCGCGTGCGCCGCGACGCACTCGCCGACTATCTCGCGGTGGCGAGGAGCCTGAATACCTCGAGGGTGGATGTCGTCTCGATCCAGCACGAGTACGGCATCTGGGGCGGCACGGACGGCGCGTACGTCCTCGACTTCGTCCGCGCGCTGCGCCTTCCCGTGGTGACCACGCTGCACACCGTGCTTCGCGATCCGACCCCCTCGCAACGGCGGATCCTGGTCAGGCTCATTGGCCTGTCGGCCACGACCGTCGTGATGTCGCGTGCCGCCGCATCACTCCTTGTCGACGCCTACGGCGTCGACCCGGTTCGTCTCGAGGTCGTACCCCATGGCGTGCCAGACCTTCCGCTCGTCGACCCGGCGACGGTGAAGCCGCGGCTCGCTCTTGACGGCCGGCTCGTGATCCTCAGCTTCGGCCTCCTGGGTCCCGGCAAGGGATATGAGTCCGCCATCGCGGCGATGCCCGCGGTCGTGCAGCAGATCCCCTCGGCGCTGTACGTGATTCTGGGTGCGACCCACCCCGACCTCCTGCTCCGGGAGGGCGAGGCATACCGTGAAAAGCTGCAGGCGACGGCCGGCGCTCTCGGCATGACCGACCACGTCAGGTTCGTCGACCGGTTTGTCAGCCGCGGCCAGCTCGGGACATGGCTCGAGGCCGCCGATCTCTTCGTGACCCCCTATCCAAACCTCGATCAGATCGTCTCCGGGACGCTCTCGTACGCCATGGGCGCGGGCAAGGCGGTCGTTTCGACGCCGTATGCGTACGCGAAGGAGCGGCTGGCGGACGGCCGCGGTGCGCTCGTGGCTGCGGACTCGTCTGCAGCTCTCGCGGACGCCTTCATCGGTTTGCTCGGCGACCCCGTGCGCCGATCCTCCATGGGCCGCCGGGCGTATGAGTACACCCGCGGGATGGTCTGGCCCGAGGTCGGCGCCGAGTATCGCCGCATCCTCGCCCAGGCGGCCCTGCCCGCGGCTGCGGGAACCGCGCTGACTGGCGAGTTCTCGGTGGTTCATGCCTGACCTGGCGGTCTATCCGATCAACCGCGAGCACCTTGACGCGCTGACCGGCGCGCTTGGTATCTGGCAGCATGCGTCCGGGGAGAGACCGAACAGTGAATTCGGCTACTGCACCGACGATGTCGCCCGGGCCCTGGTCGTCGACATGCTGCATGCGCGCGAGCTCGGTTGGGAGGCCGTTCGGCCCACCGCGTCGCGATCGATCCGCTTCCTCCGCGGCGCCTTCGATCCGGCGGCCGGGCGCTTTCGCAACTTCCGGGGCCGTGACGGTTCGTGGAGTCTCGAGCCCGGATCCGAAGACTGCCAGGGGCGCGCGCTCCTCGCGCTCGCTTCCGGGATCGGTGCGAGCGCCGATGCTCAGCTCGCGGGCGACGCCCGCGAGCTGCTTGCCGCGGCGATGCCCATGGCCGGATCGCTCCGCGCGCTCCGAGCGATCTCGTCGGCCCTCATCGCCTGTGACCTCGCTCTCGACGTGCAGTCGCTCCCGCCGGACCTTCGCGCACGCACGGTGGTCGCATTCGAGCGGCTCGCGGCTGCACTCTGGGACCCCTTTGCGGCGCTGGAACCCGGCTCGGACTGGCCCTGGCCGGAGCCGGTGCTTACCTACGAGAACGCGCTGCTCCCGCGGGCTCTGCTCGTGGCTGGTCGCCGGCTCGACAACGATGCACTCCGGACGACCGGCCGCCGAGTCCTGGCCTGGCTGATTCGCGTGCAGACGACGCCGGGTGGGACGTTCTCGCCCATCGGCAGCGATGCCTGGTGGCGGCGCGGGGGCACGCGAAGCCGATTCGACCAGCAGCCGATCGAGGCGACCGCGACCATCCTGGCCTGCGAGGAAGCGTTCCGGCAGTCCGGCGATGCGGCCGATATCGTGGCGATCGAGGCAGCCTACGCGTGGTTCCTGGGCACGAATGACCTGGGGGTTCCCGTGGCCGTGGTCGACTCAGGCAGCTGTCATGACGGCCTGACCTCTGCTGGCGTCAACCGGAACCAGGGGGCGGAATCGACGCTCATGTGGCTCACGGCGCTCGAGCATGTGCGCCAGCTGCGCCGCGAGACAGGCGCGCCGTCGCCGAACCACGATCCCCGATCGGGGGTCAGCGTCGTCATGGGGAGCCGGCCGTGAACCCTGGCGACACTCATGAGCTCTTCCACCGCCACCCCGCCAACCCCATCATCACGGCAGCGTCGCTGCCCTACCGGGCGAACTCCGTCTTCAACCC
>CAYVLM010000179.1:3152-5002 GCA_964452225.1 uncultured Steroidobacteraceae bacterium
GTCGCGCGGGCCCTGACACGGTCCTCCTGCTGCGCGTCGAGGATCTTCGCGGCATCTCCCACCTCCTGGTGGCCCGCAGCGTCGACGGCAAAACCGACTGGCGGTTCGATCCGACGCCACTGCTCGCCCCTCAGCCGGATCGCCATCCCGAGGAGATCTGGGGCTGCGAGGACCCTCGCCTGACCTGGCTGCCCGAGCTGGGAGAATGGGCGATTGCCTACACGGCCTATTCACGGCGCGGACCGCTCGTCTCGCTCGCGATGAGCACCGACTTCAGCGAGGCTCGACGGCTTGGTCCGATCATGCCGCCGGAGGACAAGGACGCCGCCCTGTTTCCGCGGCGGTTCGATGGCCGCTGGGCGATGATCCATCGGCCATCGCCCCTTCGCGGCAACGCGCACATGTGGATCTCGTTCTCGCCGGACCTGCGGCACTGGGGGGATCACAGCCTGCTCCTCGAAGCACGGGACGGCGGTTGGTGGGACGCGGGCAAGATCGGCCTGGGACCGCCGCCCCTCGAGACCCGCGAGGGCTGGCTCGTCTGCTACCACGGCGTCCTTGCCACCGTCGCCGGGCCGATCTACCGCATCGGGCTCGCCCTCCTCGATCTCGAGGATCCGCGCGTCGTGCTGAGGAGGACCGACGAGTGGGTCTTCGGGCCGAGGGCGCCGTACGAGCTGGGAGGCGACGTGAGCAAGGTCGTCTTTCCGACCGGGTGGGCGCACGACCGCGGCACCGACACGCTCTCCGTCTACTACGGGGGCGGGGATTCCGTTGTCGCTCTTGCGACCGCACCGCTCGACGAGGTTCTCGACTACGTGACGCATACGCCCGCTCCGCAGCACCGGCAGCGCGCGGACGGCGACGCCTGGTAGGGCGGACTCAAGGCCCCGGAACGACGCGGTTGCGAGGTGAGGCAGACGCCCCGGTTCCGTGCGAGTCCGGCGCGGGCGCGTGCCAGCGCTGGCCGCGCGGCATAAGCCCGTCTGCGGCTCTCGGTCCCCAGGTGCCCGCCCGGTACGGATGCGGTGGTTCCTCCTGGTCCAGCACTGGGTCCACCACGCGCCAGGCCGCCTCGACGGTGTCCTCGCGGGCGAAGAGCATGGGGTCGCCCGAGGCGGCGTCGCCGATGAGGCGCTGGTAGGGCGGCAGCTCGGTGCCGCTCTGGTGGGATGCGTACAGCTCCACCTCCTCCCCGACCATGCCCTCGCCCGGCCGCTTGGCCCGCGCCCCCAGCGAGATCGACATGTCCGGGCTCAGCCGGAAGCGGAGATGGTTCGGGTGGCGCGCCCCCCGTTCGCGGAAGACGTTGAACGGTGGCGCCTTGAGCTCCACCAGCACTTCGGTCGCCGTCACCGGCAGGCCCTTCCCGGTGCGGATGAAGAAGGGCACGCCACCCCAGCGCCAGGTGTCGACACCGAGCCGGAGCGCCACGTAGGTCTCCACTCCGGAGTTGGCTGCCACCCCGCGGACCCTGCGGTAGCCGACGTACTGGCCACGCACAACGTCCTCCGGGCGCAGTGGCCGGATCGAATCAAGCAGCTTGAACTTCTCGTTGCGCAGCGCTTCCGCGGTGAGCCCGGACGGCGCCTGGGTCGCCTGGACCAGCCAGGGCACCGACCTGCTCCACGTCGGGAAGGTCGACGGCAGCGTGGTGCGCGACGTCGACACGGGCCTGCGCGGCATCAGCGACATCGACCTGGTGCAGCGCGACGGACACGTGCTCGCAGCCCTGTCCGGCCTGGGCGAGGGCGACCGCTACCGCAGGGTCTACGTCGCCGACATCAGCAAGGCCGTCGAGGAGCTGCCCGAAATGCAGCGACAGGCCCTGGTGCTGTTCAGCATCGAGA
>CAYVLM010000180.1:0-4999 GCA_964452225.1 uncultured Steroidobacteraceae bacterium
GAGCCCCGCGAGCCCCAGGAGCCCCGCGGTGAATTCCTTCGTCCGGGCATGACCGATCATCGCAGTGCCTCCAACCTCCTTGGCCCCATTATCGGGCCGGGCGCTGCTCGTGGATCAGTGGGGCCGCTTGATCTCGCGTTCGAGCTGGTCGGCACGGCGGCGCGTCTCGAGGTCGTCCGGCGCCTCAGCGCGGATCCGATCGTTGGAATCCAGGGCTTCGTCGCGGCGCTGGTCCTCCTCCGTGCCTGACCTGCGCCACGCACGCCGGAGCCGGAGGATCCGCCGCAGGCGACCCTGGTCCTCGCCTGGACCGCTCACTGGCTCGTCCGGCGTGGCGTTGGCCGAGGGAGGGGCGGAGCGTCGTAGCGCTGCTGGGCCAGCTCCAGCGCGCGGAGCACCTCGCGGCGGCCCGCGACGAGCCGCGAGCGCATGGCGTTGGCGGTCTCGACATCGGCTCCCGGACGCTCCAGCTCGGCACGGATGGCGCGGCTGGCCCTGGCATAGGCCTGGACCGCGTCGTTGGCCGCGCGCGTGATGCGGTTCGTCGTCTCCCGCAGCATCCGCAGCCGGTACGCGGGACGCCGCTCGGTCTCCAGGTCGCGGTCGAGCTGCCTGCCGAGCTCCGCGATGAGCCGGCTCGTGCGCTCCACGAGCCCGATGTCCTCGAGGCGGTTCGCAAGGCGCCGCTGCTCGCTGGTGGCCAGACCACGCGTGCGGAACCCGCTGGACATGCGCATGTCTCCCGCCGTCTCCAATGAGCGACGCCCGGCCTGTCGGCCGGGCGTCACGGGCCTCGGCTAGGCCGAGTGGACGTCGACGGCGCGCGGACCCTTGGGTCCGGACTCGATCTCGAACGTGACGGACTCGCCGCCCACGAGGCGGTCGAAGTCCATGGCGGCCGACAGGCCGTCCTTGTGGAAGAAGTAGTCCTTCCCGGTGGCGTCGGTGATGAAGCCGAAGCCGCGCTCGGAGATGACCTTCTTGATGGTGCCGGTGGTCATTGATGGCTCCATTTGCCTCTTCTCGAATGGGCGGACGGCGCGCGGCCGTCTCGAGAAGAACCCATCGACCAGGCGAAGCCTGCCGGAAGTCGGCAGGCGTCAAGCATACTCCCTCCTGCCTCTGGCGACCGCCTGCTGCCTCACCGACCCCGGCACGGCCGAGGTTATTCGCCTACGGGAGCGCCCCGTCCACGATGCGCCCGCCGCGGACCACGGCCATGACCTCGCCAGCCAGTGCGGGTGCGGTAGTCGAGCTGTCCCGTGGATCGCGGAGCAGGATCGCCATGTCGGCCGGGCCGCCGACCTCCAGCGCCGTATCGGTGGGCCAGGCGACCTCCCCGGCGGTCGACAGCGGGATCACCCACGCTCCGCGCAGGTCCACGGTGCGCGAGTCGCCGCGCGAGACGGCGGACACCTCCGCATCGGTCCCGGTTGCCAGCACCGTGTCCTCCGCCCAGGCAATCGCCTCCACCAGCGGGCCGGCGGCGCCGGTGAGCACCCGCCCACCCAGGAGCAGCGTGTAGCGGTGGGTCACTGCGCCAGGGGCGTCCGGCGGTAGACCGCGCTCTGCCAGATCCACCCGCGCCGGTGGTGGACCAGCTCGAAACCGGCGGCGCGGATGGCGGCGTCCACCTCGCGATCGGGGTGAACGTAGAGGCGGAAGGTCCGGCGCGTGAGGCGGAAGACGGGGTTCGCGATGCTGACCGCAAGCCGGAGCCACCATCGGCTCACGGGGTAGACCAGACCGTAGAGCCGATGCGCCCGGGCGGTCGAGGCGCCCACCAGCCCGCGCCAGTCCGCGTAGCAGCAGATCACGCGGCCCAGGGTCACCACGTCCGCCGGACCGATCTCGTCTGCCAGCGCCACGTAGTCGCCCTCGCGGAACTCCCAGCGCTCGGCGGTGCCCCGGCGTTCCGCCTCGTCCCGGGCGGCGGCGAGGTAGGCCGGGGACCCGTCGACATCGGTCAGGTGCGCAACGCCGGCAGCCACCAGCCCGTGACCGATGGGTCCCACCCCGGCCCCGATGTCCACGGCGCTCGCCCCCTCAAGGCCCTGGCGGACCAGCGCGTCAAGCAGGTCGCGCGTCTCCGCGTCGGGCCCGTCAGTCCGGTAGGAGTCCAGGTCTTCCTGCGCAATGCCGTCGTCGAAGACGGAGTAGTGCGGGCGGCAGCAGGCGGGCTCGGGCGGCGGCATGCACGCACTCTACCCGGGCGCGCCACATGGCGCACAGGCGCTGGCGGTTTGCGATCAGTGCCGCACGATCGGGTAGGCTGCCCGGGCACGGGGCGCCCCGGAGGGACCGGGCACCGCGCCCCCGAGGGAGAGGATGGCGCCCATGGTTCTCTGGAAGACGCTCCATGTCCTGTCGATGGTCACGATGGTCACGGTCTTCATTGGGGCCGAGATCTTCTACGCGTCCGCGATTCGGCGACGCGACATGCGTGCGCTGGCCTGGATCCAGCGGACGGTGGAGGGGGCGGGAGCCGGGTGGATCGGCATGGGGGCCCTTGCCGCCGGCATCGGGTTCGGCCTCTTGACCGCGGCGACCGGAGGCTTCGACTTCACCGCGGGCTGGCTGATCGTGGCCTACGTGCTCGTCGCGGCCTTCCTCGTCAACGCCGCGCTGATCGGCTCGAAGATCGTGGCGACCGCGAAGCAGGCCATGGAGGCCGAAGCGAGTGAGCGCCCGCTCGAGGAGGTCACCGGCAGCCTGTCTGCCAACAGTGGGCTCCTCTTCGTGGGGATCAACGTGGTGCTGTTCGCCGCGATCATCATCGACATGGTGACCCGGCCCTTCTGACGGGACCCACGCGCCGCATGCGGCCGGTCGCCAGGCCCGCCCGCCAGCTGCGCCGTCAGCTGCGCCGCTCGGCCCACCCGCGGCCAGCGGCCAGTCCGGTGACCATGCCGCCACCCATGAAGATGACCCAGAACACGAACTCGTCGGTCGACATCCAGACGATGAATCCCAGCACGGCACCGAACAGCATGCCAATTGACATGCCGAGCGACGTCATCCGCGCCACGCGCTGATCCGATGCGCTCTGCGGCTCGCGAGCCTGCCGCATCGCCAGGGCTGCAGCGACAACCAGCAGCGCCACCCCCACCACGACGGCAACCAGGACGATCACTTCCAGCGGCAGCACGGGGTGCCTCCTCGCCTGACCGGCTCTCGAGTTTCCTGCTTCATTGGACCGGAGGGAGAACGGCTGGACAAGGGCCAGATTGACCCATCGGGTTGACCGGCCGGGGTCCAGCAACCCGAATGGAGGGTTCGCCATGCCTGGACCGCGGACACAGGTGGAAGGCGTGGCCAGCCGCTCGGCGTTGGCGTTTGCATGGTGGATACCTAACGGACAAGCAGGACGCCTCCCGGCCCGATGGCGCCCGGTCGGCGGCCGCCCGTTGGCCGAAATGTGCCCAGGACGAACGCTATCGGCCAGGGAAGGCATGGCCCTGCCGCCGTCCTGGCACCTTCTTGGCCGTCAGTTGGCCGTTAGTTATCCGAGGTGCAAGTCTCGCCAGTGGGCTGGGACGCCGGGCGAGGTCGACGACCAGCGGCGGCGCCCGACAGTGACCAAGGGCCCTCGACAGCCGGCGCCGTGAGCCGAAGATGGAGCCCATGAAGGTTCTTGTTGCGTATGCCACGCGCCACGGCTCGACCCAGGGGATCGCGGCACGCATCGCGCGACGCCTGGAGGAGCATGGGCTGGAGGTTGTGCTGCAGCCGGTGGGCGAGGTCCGCAAAGTCGAGGAGTACGGCGCCTACGTCATCGGCGCGGCCGCCTACTTCTTCCACTGGCTCAAGGAGGCCACGGACTTCGTCCATCGCTACGCTCCGCTGCTCGGCAGCCGCCCGACCTGGCTCTTCAGCAGCGGCCCGCTGGGGACCGACGAGGTCGACGCCCAGGGCCGCAACGTTCGCGAGGCGTCCGAGCCGCGCGAGTTCGCGGAGCTCATCCCGCTCGTCCATCCGCGCGGCCGGTCGATCTTCTTCGGCGTCTACGATCCTGAGGCGGCCCCCATCGGTCTGATGGAGCGGTTCAGCCGGGCCATGCCCGCCGTCCGCAACGCCATGCCCGCGGGCGACTTCCGCAACTGGAAGGAGATCGACGCCTGGGCCGATTCGATCGCCTCGGAGCTGGCCGAGCGCGATCCGGTGACTGCCGGCTAGCGAGCCTGGTGCTCGTCAGACCAGGATCCGGCCGTTCACGGGCTGGACCCGCCGGATTGGAGTGACCCGAGGCCAGGTCTGCCCGATCGCAAGGGTGTCTGACCCATCAGCCTCGGCTCCGGGGGCCTCAGGACGGGCGCCCGGCGGCCCGCAGGACTGCCAGCGCGTGGAGCGTGAGGACCTCGCTGGGGCGCCCGCGGCCCCAGTCGATGACGTCCGTGGGCGAGGTGGCGTGCCGGCCGGCCTGCCACCACGCGCGGGACGTGGAGAAGCGACCGTCGGCCTGGCGCCTTGACTCCACCAGGTCCAGCGCCGCGGCCGCGCGAGGGTCGTCAAGCAGAGCGGGGTCGACCGCCCGCAGCACCCGCAACCCGGCCAGCACGTCGTAGTGCCAGTACGCCGGCCAGTGGAGCGCCGTGAAGCTGGAGTGGATGGTCCGTCGGCCATCGAGCGAGCGGAAGAGCCGATGCTCCAGCAGCAGCTCGGCCGTGCGCCGGGCGGCGTCGAGGGCCGCCGCATCGCCGGTTGCGTCGTGGTACGCGGCGAGGCCGATGGCGGTTGCCCAGCTCTCGTGGAAGCTGGAGCGGTATCCCGACGAGCGAACGTCGCAGTTCCAGCCGCCATCGGGCCACTGCCATTCGAGGAGCTTGGCGACGAGGAGCCGGGCGCGCTCGTCCGCGGAGTGGCCGAACCGGCTCGCGGCGTAGAGAGCGTTGCCCTCGATGGAGGCATCCGCGCGGTACAGGCCATCGATCGCCTTCACCGCCTCGAGGTGGCGCGGGTTGGTGATCCAGGCCAGCTCGCGGTCGATCCCTTCGTCGAG
>CAYVLM010000181.1:0-4935 GCA_964452225.1 uncultured Steroidobacteraceae bacterium
CCAACGATCTCCCCGGCGCGGACCTCGAGCGACACGTCCCGCACCGCCTCGGAGCGGTCGATGGCGGTGCCGCTGAGGTGGCTGACGCGGAGGAGCACCTCCCCGGGTTCCTTGGGTGGCTTCTCGACGCGGAAGAGCACCTCGCGGCCGACCATCATGCGCGCGATGTCGGACTCCGTGGCGTCGCCGGTGGGGACCGTGGCGATCAGCTTGCCGTCGCGCATGACGCTGAAGACGTCGGCGACGGCGCGCACCTCGCTGAGCTTGTGGGTGATGAAGATGACGGTCTTGCCGCTGTTGCGGAGCTCGTGGACGATGCGGATGAGCTCGGTCGCCTCCTGCGGCGTGAGGACCGCCGTCGGCTCGTCGAGGATGAGCAGCTCGGCGTCATAGGAGAGAGCCTTGAGGATCTCGACGCGCTGCTGCTGCCCCACCGAGAGGTCGCGCACCCTGATGCGCGGGTTGACGGCCAGCCCGTAGCGCTTGGAAAGCTCCTCCGCCTGGCGGACGGTGTCCGCCTGGTGGAGCATGGGTCCCGCGCCGGGCTCGCGACCAAGGAAGATGTTGTCGGCGGCCGTGAGCGACGGCACCAGCCGGAAGTGCTGGTGGACCATGCCGATCCGGTTGCGCGCCGCGTCGAGCGGGCTGTGGATGGTGATTGGCTTGCCACGCCACAGGATGGTCCCGGAATCGGGGTGGTGGATCCCGAACAGGACGTTCATCAGCGTCGTCTTGCCGGCGCCGTTCTCCCCCACCAGCGCATGGATCTCGCCGGCGCGGACGGAGAGATCGACGTGGTCGTCCGCCACGAGCTCGTCGAATCGCTTCGTGATCCCCTTGAGCTCGATCAGCGGCGGTTCCGCGCCAAGGGACTGAGTCGACATCCCGCTGAACCTCGTGCGCGTGCTGTTGGACTCCGGTTGGAGGGCGGGGCGCGTCACGACGGACGCGCCCCGCGCCTGGCTGGTCCCCTACGGTGATGGACTTGCCGCGCCGATGGCGGTGTCCACCGTTACCTCACCGCTGGCGACCTTTGCTGTCGCCGCGGTGATCTGATCCTGGACGGACTGCGGCACGTCCTTGGTGTCGATGATCAGGCCGACGCCGTTGTTCTGCAGCCCGTAGTAGATGAGCTGTCCCCACTGGGCGGTGCCGTTGATCGCCGCCTTGATGCTGTCGAACAGCGAGTTGTCCACGCGCTTGACCATGGAGGCCAGGACGTGGCCCGGATACAGGTCGTTCTGGTCCGAGTCGACGCCGATCGAGTACTTGTTGGAATCGGCCGACGCCTTGAGGACGCCCAGCCCGGTGCCTCCGGCCACGGCGAAGACGATGTCCGCGCCCTGGTCGTACATGGCCTGGGTCAGGTTGTAGCCCTTGTTCGGGTCGGAGAAGCTGCCGGCGTACGAGACGATCACGTTGATCGAGGAGTCAACCGACTTGGCTCCCTGCTTGAAGCCGACCACGAAGTCGTTGATGACCGGGATATCCATGCCACCCACCAGACCGACGGTCTTGGTGCCCTTGGAGAGCGGGAAGTCGGCGGTGTCGGTGGTGACCAGTCCAGCAAGGACGCCGGCCACGTACGAGCCCTCGTTCTGCTTGTACTCGATGGACAGCACGTTGGGCAGGTCCACCTGGTCATCGAAGAAGATGTAGTGCTGGTCAGGGTGAGCCGTTGCCGCGGTGGTCACGTTGTCGTGCTGCTGTGTGCTGCCCGCGATCACCACGTTGTAGCTGCCGTCCGAGACGGCCTGCAGGTTCTGCAGCCACTGGGCCGGGTCGGTCGGAGAGGCCTGCAGGGTCTTCTGCGTGATGCCCAGCTCATTGACGGCCCTCACGACGCCCGCCTCTGCGGAGTCGAAGAAGCCCTTGTCGCCCAGGTTGCCGGACACCACCAAAGCCACGCTGAAGTTGATGGGCGCTACGGATGCCGGCGCGCTGCTCCCGGCCGAGCTCGCGGCAGCCGAGGCTGCTGCGCTGGCCGCGGTCGACGCGCCTCCGTTGTTCGCGGAGCAGGCGGCCAGGGCTACCACCGCTCCGACGAGGATCGCCGGCAGTCGCGACCGCCGGGTAACTTGCTGAATCACTGGTTGATCACCTCCATCGACACCTGGTCGAGCCTGGCCCCCGCGTGCACGGCCGGTGGCCGTCCGCCGCCCGGCTGATCCCCCATCGAACTCATCAGATCTGCGCTCCTCCTCTCGTCTCGACGCCCTCCGTTGTCACACTTCCATTGGCTGGGCTCTCGATCAGCCCGGGCTCGTGGCCGCTTCACCCACCGCGGACTGCCGCCCATGTGACGCGTCGCGCAGCATGTCGGCCAGCTCGTCACCGCCCGGGTAGGCCGCCCGTGCGCCCAGCGCCCGGGTTGCCATGGCGCCCACGGCGGCCGCCCAGCGGATGGCCACCTCCAGGGGCTCGCCGGAGGCCAGCGCTGCCGCAAGCCCCGCGGTGAACGCGTCGCCGGCCCCGGTGGTGTCGACGACGGTTGCGACGAACGGGGCCTGGTGGACCACCCGATGCCCCGCCCGGTAGAGATCGGCGCCATCGGCGCCCAGGGTGACGACCAGGCCGGCCAGGCCGGTCGCCAGCAGCTCGGCCGGACCGGCGAAACCGAGCTCGCGCACCTCAACGCGGTTCGGGGTCAGAACGTCGGTCCTCGCCAGGAGTCCGCGGCTCAGCTGACGGGCCGGTGCCGGGTTCAGCACGAAGCGGGCCCCCCTTGCCGCCGATTCGGCCGCCGCCGCCGCCACCGCAGCGTCGCTCACCTCCAGGTTGGCCACCACGACGTCGTCAGCGGTCAGCTGTCCGAGCTGGCGATGCACCACATCGCCGGCCAGACGCTCGTTCGCCCCGGACGCCACGGCAATGGCATTCTCGCCATCCTCGGCCACCAGCACGATCCCCACCCCGGTCGGCTCATCAACCTGCACGACGCCCGTGACGTCCACGCCGGATGCCCGGAGATCGGCCAGCGACCGCTCGCCCTCGTCATCGGTCCCCACGGCCGCCACCAGGCTGGTTGGCACGCCGAGCCGGGCCGCCGCAACGGCCTGGTTGGCGCCCTTGCCGCCCGGCGCGCGGGTGATATGACCGCCCAGCACCGTCTCGCCCGGACTGGGCAGATGCGGCAGGCGCACGAGCAGGTCCGCGTTCACCGATCCCACCACGAACACCCGACCGGTCATCTGGTGCCCCCCAACGGTGCGGTGGACTCGCGCTCGACGAGGACGGGACGCAGCACGAGGTGCTGGGCCGGACGCTGCTCGTCGGCCAGGCGACCGAGGAGCAGCCGGGCTGCCCCGGCTCCCATCTCCCGCGCCGGCTGTCGCACGGTGGTGATCCCCGGGGATGCCACCCGTGCGTAGGCGATGTCGTCGTAGCCGAGGATGCTGACGTCCTGCGGCACCCGGAGCCCAAGCTCTCCCGCCGCCGCCAGGATGCCCAGCGCCAGCAGGTCGTTGGCCGCGCAGATGGCCGTGGGGCGTTCATGCTCCCGGAGCATCGCGGCGCCTTGCTCGAGCCCGCTGGCGAAGGTGAAGGCTCCCTCGGAGTAACCAGCAGGCTCCAGGCCCGCCTCGCCGAGGGCGCGCAGGAAGCCATGGCGGCGCTCCGAGGCCGTCGAGAGGCGGGAGTCGCCGTTCACGAAGCCAATCCGGTGGTGCCCCAGCGTCACAAGGTGGCGGACCGCGAGCGACATGCCCCAGCGGTTGTCGCCGACGACCGTGTCGCCCTGCCAGCCCTTCGCCGTGCGGTCGACTGCCACGGTGGGGATGCGCTCGGCGAGCTCCCGCACCGCTGCCGCATCCCCCGCCGATGCGATCACCACGATGATCCCGTCCACCCGCCGGTCGTCGAAGCTGCCGAGGTAGCGCTGCTCCTTGACGGGGTCGTTGTCCGAGTTGCCGAGGAGGGTGACGTAGTCGTGGTCGCCGAACACGTCCTCCGCCCCGCGCGCCAGCTCGGAGAAGAATGGGTTGGCGATGTCCGGCAGCACCAGGCCGATGGCGTTCGTGCGCCGGTACACCAGGGCGCGGGCGAGGCGGTTGGGCCGGAAGCCGAGCTCATCGATGGCCCGCTCCACCTGGGCCCGCGTCTGGGGGCGCACATAGCGAGCCTTGGAGAGCACGTTCGAAACGGTGCCGATCGAGACCCCCGCAGATCGGGCGACGTCCTGCATGGTCGGAATCCGGGTCGGCTTCACGCAATCGGCGCTCCGGCAGTGAAACGTTTCAATGAAGCGTTTCAGTCCAGTATGCGGACGTTGTCAACCGGGGCTGATTGGCCGCCAATCGTCGCCGCGCAGAGGGTCAGGCGCGTGCCCGGGAGGGCGGGATGTTGCGGTTCAGGTGGAAGACGTTGGCCGGGTCGTATCGGTCTCCTTGAGGCGGTCAGCCGCTCGAGCGTGCCTGGGCCGTAGCCACGGCGCACGCCGTCCGCGCCGTCGTCGGAGAGCGCGTTGACGTGTACGCCGCTGGCGAACGGCCCCATGGCGGCGAGTGGCAGCCTTCCCGGACGATCCATTGGCGTGGCCTCAGATCCAGCCCAGCGCGCTGAACTCGATCAGCTGCCAGTGGTGCAGGGCGGCCCACACGAAGAACAGGAGCAGCGACAGCCCATATGCGCCGACGAAGGCGGCCACGATTGGCCGCCGCGGGATCGAGCGTCCCGTCGCGAGCAGTCCCCCGCCGGCAACGAGCACCGCCGCCGGCACGCCCATGAGTCCGGTGGCCCCCTCGACCACCATCACGAAGTACGTGAAGCCGTACAGGAGCGCCGCCCCGCCGGTGAGCGCCAGCGCGGACCGACTGACCGGGCTCGGCACGGGCGCCAGCCGGCTGGCCTCCACGACCACCAGCAGCGAGAGGCAGATGAGCGCCGCGTGCCAGACGTAGTGGCTCAGGACCTCGTCGAGGTCGTGGACCAGCGCCG
>CAYVLM010000182.1:0-4906 GCA_964452225.1 uncultured Steroidobacteraceae bacterium
GGGTCGGGGCCGGCGGCCAGGGCGCGCAGCGGACCGGCGTCCACCCCCCGCACGAGGCGATGCGTCGACCGCACCTGGAGCTCTTCCAGCTCCGCGTTGACCAGCACCATCATGACCCAGTCGGCGCCCAGCGAGCCCGCCGGCGCCCGGGCATGCGCGGGATCCGAACGAACCTGCGCCTGGTAGGCGAGCGCTGTCTCGTACCGATGGTGGCCGTCGGCAATGAAGAGCCGCTGCCGGGAGAGGTACCCGGCCATCCGCTCGTCCGGCTCAACCGCCGCGCAGGTGTGGAGCAGACCGTCGCCGTCCCGCGCACGCCACTCTTCGCTCCAGGCACGGCTCATCACGTGGCGGTAGCGCTCGGAGCGGTCGAAGTAGAGCGCCAGAATGGGGGACAGCTGGGTGCCGGTCGCCTGCAGCAGCGCGAGCCGGTCGGCCCGTGGCCCGGGCATGGTGTGCTCGTGCGCCCGCACCCCGTCGCCGAAGGGCTCCAGGAGCACGCGGGCCAGCACGCCGGACACCACCGGGTCGTCCGGGGCCGCCGGCTTGGCGTGGCTGTAGTAGTAGAAGCATGGACGCGCCGGACGCGCCAGGGTCCCGTCGGCGACCCAGGTCGCCAGGCTGCGTGCCGCTGCCGCGTACGGGTCGGCAGCGCTCGAGAGCTCGAGGCGGACGGCGTTGTGCTCATCGCGGTCCTCGAGGGCACGCTGCACATCAGAATCGATGACGTCGTACGGCGGGCAGACCAGGTCGGTCAGGTCCGCGACCAGACCGGGGTGGGCCGCATCGGCCGCATGGGCCGCGAGGGCCGCGTCGGCCGCGTGGGCCGCGTCGGCCTCGTCCCGCGTCCGAACCCGGTCGGGAACGTGGGACGCACCGTAGCGCTCGAGCGCGTAGCCGAGCGCCGCGAAGGGACGCACCGGGGGCATGCGCTGAGTGTATCGGTCAGCTGCGCGTGTGGCGCACCACGAACGCGGGCGGCTCCCCGGTTGGCGCGGCCGGCGGCCCGGCCGGGGGCTGCGCGGTCAGCGGAAGGCGGACGACCATGACGGTCCCCCGCCCGGCGGCGGCGTTCGCCTCGGCGTGGATCCGGCCGCCATGCGCCTCGACGATGCCGCGGCTGATGTAGAGCCCGAGGCCGAGGCCGCCGAAGCGGCGCCGGGACGCGTCGTCATCGGCCTGGACGAACAGGTCGAAGACCCGTTCCCGGAGCTCGTCGGGGATCCCGATCCCCTCGTCGGCGACCCGGATCTCGACCTCGTCTCCCTCGACGCGCGCGCTGATCGCGATCCGACCGCCATCGGGCGAGTACTTGGCAGCGTTGTCGACCAGGTTGGTGAGCACCTGGCCGATGCGGTCGCGATCGGCCCGGACCGGCAGCCGGTCCGGCGCCGCGACGGTCACCGTGTGCTCGGTGCGGGTCCGGCGCGTGCGGGAGGCCAGCGCCCGCAGGTCCTCGACCAGGTCGAACGGCTCCGACTCGACGGTCACGCCGCCGCGACGGTCGATGCGGCTGACGTCGAGCAGGTCGTCGACCAGCCGGCGCATGCGGCCGGACTGCTCCCGGATGATCCGGACCTGGTCGACCTCCTTCGGCTGATGGTCTCCGTCGCGGAGGCGCCGCTCGAGGAGCTGGGCGTAGCCGCTGATGGAGGTGAGGGGCGTTCGCAGCTCGTGGCTCACGATCGAGAGGAAGTCGTCCTTGACCCGCTGCGCCTCCTGCACCCGGGCCATCTGCTCCTGGAGGTCGGCCCACAGCGCGGCGTTCTCGAGGGCCGGGCCGGCCCGCTCGGCGATCGCCTCGGCCAGCCGGCGCTCCCCGTCGGCCACCGGCGCACCGCCGACGCTCGCGGCGACCAGCACCCCCCGAACCCGGCCGCGGCCCACGATCGGCACGGCCAGGAGCGTGCGCAGCCCCAGCACCTCGATACCGTCGGGGTCCCCCGTGTCCGGCTGCGGTGGCGGGTCGGGGCCAACGAGGACGGTGGTGGCGGTGGCCGCGGCTCGGCCGATCACCCCCTCACCCATCCGCGGCCGGCGCTCCGCCGCGTGGCGGCGTGCCCTTTCGCAGAGCTCGTCACGACGACCGGCCACGTCCGCCAGCTCAAGCCGATCGCCGTCGGGGTCGACCAGCCACAGCTCCGCCAGGTCGCCGAGCAGGTCACCGGTACTGCGCACCACGCTGCGCACCGTGGAGGCGCGGTCAAGCGAGGCACCGAACTCGTGCGCCATCTGCGAGAGGAGCGTCTCCTCGCGCGCCCGGGTCCGCTCGCGCTCCTCCTCTGCCAGCCGGACGCTGAGCCCGGCCACCTCCATGGCGCGCCCGATCACCACCCGCGCGAAGATCCCGGCTGCCAGCCCGATGGCGATGAGGTACACGAGACGAATCGGCAGCAGGGGACGCACCGCGTCACCCGGATCGGTGCGCAGGATGATGACGGTGCCGTACAGGAAGGCGCATACGACCGAGGACCAGACCGACGCCCCCAGGCCGAAACGGAGCGCCGCACCCAGGACCACCAGACCGTAGAAGAGGTAGGCATCCATGGCACCGGGCTCGATCCAGACCGCCACGGTCACCGCCACCATGTCCATGGCGGTGCCCACGATTCCCACCTCCCGGGCCGGGAAGCGCTCGACGAGCCACAGCAGCACCAGGGAGTAGGCGGCGACCGCCCCGACCAGCGCCAGGAGGATCGGCGCATGCGGCACGAGGTCGCGGAAGGCGCCGAGGACCACCGCCGCCAGTGCGCAGAGCGCCAGGCGCACGGCGACCAGGATCCGCTCCTGCGAGCGCATCTGCTGCTCGAGGTTCCGGTCGAGGTCGTCCATGGCAGCTCCAGACCCGGTGGGCTTGGTCTGCTCGAGGGTAGGGCGGCCGGCGCGGTGACCGGTACCGTACGGAAGTCCTGCGGCACCCCCGGTCGGCCACGGACGCTCAGTCCGGATCGAGGTCCTCGAACGGGCCTTCGCTCGCGGGGTCGCTGCGCCCGCGGCCGCCCAGTCGCGGCGCCCTCACGAACATGAACGCGCCCACGAGCAGGGTGAGGCCCACCACGATG
The DNA here is from genome assembly GCA_964452225.1 of uncultured Steroidobacteraceae bacterium. Classification (GTDB taxonomy): domain Bacteria; phylum Chloroflexota; class Limnocylindria; order QHBO01; family QHBO01; genus CAVXEH01. Next base: position 3,063 of record CAYVLM010000182.1, read on the forward strand.
GGAATCCAGGGCAGACGCCGGTAGTCGATGGGACCCACGACGCTCACCGTTTCGATCGTCAGGTGGCCCACCGCATCCATGGCCACCACCCGGACGTCGCGCGGGGCAAGGCCGGCCGACACGGTGGCGCGGAAGGAGCCGTCGGCGGCGACCGACGCCGGCGATCCGTCCACCACGACCTGCGTGCCCGGCGTGGTCCGTCCGGTGATCGTGGCCGACAGGCCCGGCGAGACCATGCCCGCCGCGGCACGCAGGGGCGGGTTGGTGACGATCAGCCGGACGTCGACGGTCGATGTGTACGCGTGCCCGGCTGGCGTGACCACGTACAGCCAGGCGGCATAGCTCATGTCAGCGCTCGCGTGGCGCGGAGCCACGATCGGGATTCGGTAGGCCGGGCCCACAAGCCACGGCAGCTCGGCGAAGCGCGGTCCGCCGAGCGTGCGCACCACGGCCGCGGGCTGGTTCTGCTCCATCTGGACCAGGGCGAGCGAGCCGGCCGGCGCTGTGACGCTGACGAGGAACGTCCCTGACCCGGTCAGGAACGCGGTGGGTTCCCCGGAGGCCGGGTTGCGGACGGCGTCCACCGGGTTGGGAAGCAGGAGCCCATCGCCGTCCTCCGGGGAGGTGACCTCCGTGACGGGGACGATCGAGAGGTCGAACGGCGCGCCGCCTGGGCCGAGTGCGCCGCCTCGCGGGTCGAGCGGCGGCACCCTCGCCGCCGGGGACGGGACCGCGCGGACCAGCGCCACCCAGGCGTCACCCGGTCCCAGGCGCCCGACCGGCGCGGCATCGGCAAGGGCGGCAATGACCGTCTGGCGGGGCGGGCCGCTCGGCGCCGGCTGGAGGAGCGTGCCCTCGAAGAGATAGGCGTCGGTCGCGCTCCCGGCCTCCGGCCAGCGGCCAATGTACGGCTGCCAGCCCGCAGGCTCGGCGTGGAGGAGGGCGGCAGCGTCCGTGGGCAGCACGCTCTGCGCGGAGACCAGGGAGAGGTCCGGCCGGATCACCTCGGCCGAGGTTCCGTCGGGGCCCGCCCGGCGAACGACAACCCACGGGTTCGCCGCATCGCCGAGGAGCGCCACCGGTCTGCCGATGCGTGTCGAGGCCTCGATCTCGGTCGGGGCCCCGGCGGCGGGCCAGCTGATCACCCTGATCGGTGAGGTGTCGTCGCCGAACAGGATCGTGGGCCCATTCCCGCCAGGATCTCCCGGAACGGCCAGGGCCTGCCCCGGCGTGCTCACGGGCATGCTGTCAAGGACCACCGCACCGTGGCGAATCGTGAGGCGGTAGAGCACCCAGCCGTACAGCGCCGGCGAGCGCGCGACGAGCCCGATCTCGGTTCCCGGGAGACCGTCGGAGTCCCCGAGGAGGAACATGGACAGGTCTGCCGGCGTCGCGACGGGCACCGCCACCCGCTCCATGGTCCGGAAGCGGCTGCCGGTCCAGCGAAGCACCGTCACCGGCACGGGCGGCACGCTCAGCGAGGAGTCCGGCGGCTCGGCGACCACGAGCTCGTCGACGCCGTCCCCGTCGAGGTCCGCGCTGATGACCGCGGAGCCGCCGCTGCCGGTATCGCCCAGCTCGGTGAGCCGCGGGGCGCCGCTGGATCGATCCGCGCTCACGTCCCAGATCGTGAGGCAGCAGGGTGGGGCGCCCTGGAAGGATGTGCCTGAGTTCACCACCGCCAGCACCCGCTCGCGGCCGCCGTCGTGCCAGGCGATCAGCCGCGCCTGGTCGGTGATGAACAGCGGGAGCGTGGACTCGTCCGGCAGGCGGTGCCCGTCGTAGCTGTGCTCTGCGGCGGTGGCGCCGCGCCGCAGCGACGCCTGGCCGGTCTCGACCCACGA
>CAYVLM010000183.1:0-4894 GCA_964452225.1 uncultured Steroidobacteraceae bacterium
GATGAAGAGCACGCCAAGGAACTCACCCAGGAAGAACGACCACGTCACCCCGAACCGGTTCAGGCCGCTGGTCCAGCCGGGGATGAACCCGCCAAGGGCGATGAGGACCGTGGCCGGCACGCGGCTGTTGAGGGTCCCGTTGCCCAGCGCCCGGATGGCGGCCGGTATGGAGGCGAAGAAGTTCACCGTCACCGCGATCGCCCGCCACACGGCCCCCACCACCGGGATCGGGATGTTCCCGCGCAGGAGCCGGGTCTTGGGCATGAAGATGTAGGCGGAGTAGACCGCGCCGAAGACCAGCGCAAAGGCGCCGGTGATGTTGAACGGCGGGGTGAGGATCCGCAGGTCGCTCGGGAACGCCTGGCCGATCGGGACGGAGGTGACGGGATCGAGCGCGTAGCCGGGCGGCTGGAGCTGGACGGTGATCACCAGCACGACCGCTACGGCGCTCGCGGCCACCAGCAGCGCTGCCGAGACGGGCGCCACCCAGTGCCGCGCCAGCGCGGTGACCGCGACCAGCAGCAGGGCACCGCCCCAGGTGAAGGCGAGCACCGCCAGGGTCACGCCGGTCGAGACCGGCTCGCCCTGGTCGGCGTACTTGATGGTGGTCAGCCAGCTGAAGAGCCCGGCCAGGAAGAGCGAGAAGGCAACGAAGTAGCCGAAGCGGGTGCGGTTCAGCAGGAAGATGGTCCCGAGGCCCAGGTAGGCCGCCACCCCGTAGGCACCGATCAGGTACCAGATCCGGTACAGCGGCTCGCTCCAGCCGAAGAAGCCGCCCACGAACTCCGTCCCGGCGCTGATCCCGTACCACAGCAGGCCGATGGTCCAGACCAGCTGGTACGGCTGCCGTCGTCGCAGCCACTGGTCACCGACCATGACCGCGAACACGAAGCTCAGGAGCGACGAGCAGAAGGGCAGAACGATGTTGGGGTTCACGACCGGTGCGGCCTCCTCAGGCTGTGCGCGTCACCGGGCTGCGGGGTGCGCGCGATGTCGTCGCGGGCTGCGCAGTGAGCGCCGAGATTGTGTCGCCTCGCAACAAATCCCGCAACCATGGGGAATCCTTCGGAAATCTGCGGGTTTGCGCTGTGCGCCAGTCGCTGCCGGAATGGCCCACACCGCAGATGCGCTGCCCGGTTCGGAGGCCTAGCCTGTGCCGGCGTCCTGCGCCGCCCCGAGCGCCGACTCCTCGCGCAGCTGCCGCACGAAGCGAGAACGCGGACCTGTGACCGTCCTCGCAGGTGCGTGCGTACCAGGCGGCCGTGAAGCATGGAGCCCACGTCCGGGCTCGAACCGGAGACCTCTTCCTTACCAAGGAAGTGCTCTGCCTACTGAGCTACGTGGGCCCGCATCCGTGTGATCTGGTGGGCAGGGAGGGAATCGAACCCCCACAGTCTCTCGACGGCTGATCTACAGTCAGCAGAGCTCACCACCTGCTCAACCTACCCACAGACATCGCAGCCGGCACAGCTGGTGGTGCCATGCCGACCGGGCGCGAGTATAGCGAGCCCGATGCACCCCCTTCAACCGGCCGCACGACGCATGCGGAGCACCGCGTCCACCGGTCCCTCCTCGGACGCCGACCCGCGCCGGAGGACGAGCGCCTTCTCGACCTCCAGGCCGGGGACCGCCGTCTCGAGCTCGGCGCCGAGCTCGGTGGCAGTGAAGAGCCGCTCGGGGTCCTGCGGCCCCGGACCCCGCCCCAGGTTCTCGCGGTCGTGCCCGACCACCAGGAGGGAGCCGCCGGGGGCAACGGCCCGCGCCGCCGCCGGATAGACGACCCGCCGCTCGCCGGGAGCCAGGTGCAGGTACAGGACGGTCACCAGGTCGAACGCGGACGGCGGGGGTGTCCAGGCCAGGAGGTCGGCCTCGATCCACTCGACGCGAACCCCTGCCCCATCCGCGCGGGCACGAGCCTTCTCCAGCGCCACCGCGGACCAGTCGACTCCGGTCACTCGCCATCCGGCCCGCGCCAGCCAGATCGCGTTCGTCCCGCTCCCGCAGGCCACGTCCAGCGCGGTCGCCGGGGTGAGGCCGGATACCTCCGACACGAGCGTCGCGTCGGGCTCGCCGGACTCGATCTCCCCGTGCTCGTGACGCTCGTTCCAGCGTTCCCGACGGTCGCCGCGGCTGAGATCCGTCATGGTGCTGCCTTCACCTCCTCAGCTGAGGCCGATGGCGTTCGAGCGCCTCCCGAAGCCGGACCGCATCGCGCGGTGCCTGCCCGCCCAGGTCGTTGTTGAAGTAGACCCAGGCGTCCAGGCCGCGTTGCGCCAATGTTGCCAGTCGGCGCGCCCAGGCGCCGATGGCCTGGGGCGGATACGAACCGCCGTACGTGCCGGCAGAGCCATGGAACCGCAGGTAGACGAACGGCCCCACCGGCTCGCGCGGGGCTTCGGCGCCCGGCATGTCGTGGAGGCAGAGCGCCACCCCGTGCCGATCGAGCAGGCGGTGGACCTCGGGGTGGTGCCAGGAGGGATCGCGGAACTCGATGGCCTGCAGGCGAGCCGGCGGCAGCGCATCCAGGAACGCCTCCAGGCGACCGGCGTCGCGCCGCCAGTGCGGTGGCAGCTGGTAGAGCATTGGCCCCAGCCGGTCCTCGAGGTGCGTCGCACGCGACCAGAGACGCTCGAGCGGCTCGCCAGGCTCGCGCAGGCGCCGGATGTGCGTCAGGTATCGGCTTGCCTTGACCGCGAAGCGGAACCCGGAAGGCACCCGTGCGCGCCAGCGATCGAAGGTGTCAGGCCGCGGAAGGCGATAGAAGGTGCCGTTGAGCTCGACGGTGTCGAAGTGCGCCGCGTAGTGCTCCAGCCAGCGCGACTGCGGGATGCCGGCCGGGTAGAAACCGCCTCGCCAGTGGCGGTACTCCCAGCCCGAGCAGCCGATGCGCACGCTTGCGGTCGCCATCGGTCCAAAGGCTAGCCGGTGCGACCGCCATAATCGCCCGGATGCTCCGGGTCCTCCGCCAGCGCAACTTCGCGCTCCTGTGGGCGGGCGGGCTGATCTCCATGACCGGCGACTGGTTCCTGATCGTTGGCCTGCCGGTGGAGCTCTACCGCCTGACCGGCTCGACGCTGGCCATCGCCGGCGTACCGGTGGCGTTCCTGATTCCCTCGATCCTCTTCGGCTCCGTCGCGGGCGTCTACGTGGACCGGTGGGAGCGCCGGCGGCTGATGGTCGTCGTCAACATCCTCCTCGCCGTGCTCCTGCTTCCCCTGCTCGGCCTCCAGGCGCTGGGGCCGTGGATCGCGTACGTCGTCCTCTTCGGCCAGAGCTCGATCGAGCAGTTCTTCACCCCCGCGGCGGTGGCCATCGTTCCCAACCTGCTCGAAGGCGGCGCCGATGAGCTCGTCACCGCCAACGCGCTCACCGGCGTCAGCCGCCACCTGTCGCGACTGATCGGTCCCGCGATTGCGGGCGTGCTGGTGGCGGTCGGCGGCCTTGCCCTGGTCGCCATCCTCGACGCGGTCTCGTTCCTCATCTCCGCCGCGCTGATCGCCCTGATCCGGTATCGGCCACCGTCCCGGGTGCCGAAGCCGGCAGGGTCCATCGAGGCCGAGGCCATCTCCGCCTGGCGCCGCCTGGCGGGCGAGTGGCGGGACGGGTTGCACGTCATCCTCCGCACTCCTGCGCTCCGTGCGCTGCTGGCCTTCATGGTGGTGACCTCCATCGGCGAAGGCCTGACGATCACCCTCTTCGTCCCCTGGGTGGAGGTTGCGCTCCATTCCGATGCCGCCGGATATGGCGCGCTCCTCTCGGCCCAGGCCATTGGCGGCCTGGCCGGCGCGCTGGTCATCGGGCGCCTCGGGTCGCGTGTCGACCCCATGAAGCTGCTGGTCGGCGGTGCGCTCCTCTTCGGCACCATCGACCTGGGCCTCTTCACCTACCCCGTCCTCTACCCGCACATCGGTCCCGCGCTGGTGGTGATCACCATCGTGGGCGTCCCGGGCGCGGCCATGGGCGCCGGGCTGGTGACCCTCCAGCAGACGCTGAGCGCGGACACGCACCGCGGGCGAGTGGTGGGTGCCCTCTCGGCCATGTCATCGGTCGGCTCGCTCGCCGGCGCGATCCTGGCCGGCGTCGCCGGGGAAGTTGCGCCGGTCGTGGCACTGCTCGTCATCCAGGGCAGCGGCTACGTGATCGGTGGCACGACGGTGCTCGTCATGACCCGGCGCCACAGGCCCCCAACACCCGCGGATCGAGCCGAAACGGCGTGACCGCCTGCCACAGGGGCTGCAGCGTGGAACGAGGACGGCGACGCGGGCAACCGCAGCGGGGTGAGCCGTCGTTCCGCGTGGAGGTCAGGACGCGTCGCGACGACGCGGATCACCTCGGTCACGTGAACAACGCCGCGTACGTTGCGCTGCTGCGCGCCTCGCACGACCTCGCAGTGGTCGAGTCGGGCGGCGCGCTGCCGCGGGTTGGACGAGTGCACAGCCTGGAGATCGCGTATCTGGGCCAGGTGGTCCCGGACGAGCCGGTGCAGGTCGCGATCCGGCGCCTCTCCGGACCAGGACCCTTCCTGCCGGTCAGCTACGTCATGGAGGCACACGGCAGGACCGTCGTCACGGCGGCGGTGGAATGGCAGCCCGAGCGTGGATCCCTCGAGGCCGGCGGGGAGGATCCGGCAGCCGATACCGATGCAACCTTCCGCTTCAGGCACGAGGTCCGCAGCTACGAGGTCGGTACCGATGGCACGGTCAGGGCCCGGGTGATCCTGGAGTGGCTGGAGCATGCCGTCTTCCGGGCCGCCGCGCGCGTGGGTTGGACCGTCGAACGCATGGAGGGCGAGGACTTCGTCACGCTGGTCGTTGGTCACCGGCTCCGGACGTCTACTACGGTGCCCCCGGACGCCTGAGCCTGCAGGTCAGCGCGGGCTTCGGCCTGTTCCTCG
>CAYVLM010000184.1:0-4873 GCA_964452225.1 uncultured Steroidobacteraceae bacterium
GCAGCGTGATCATCTCCCGCCACCAGGCCGCCTTGATGTTGTTCTTCAGCTCCACGCCGAGCGGCCCGTAGTCCCAGAAGCCGCCCATGCCGCCGTAGATCTCGCTCGACGGGAACACGAACCCGCGGCGCTTGGCCAGGCTGACGATGACGTCCATGTTCGAGGCGGGCACGGAGGACGCGGCTCCTTTCGGTCCGATGTCGACGAATGTTGATGGCGCTGGGCGGTCGAGTCTAGCGCAGACCTCCGGGGAGGTCAGGCTCGGCTCTCGGCCACGCGGCGCGCGCTCACCTCCTCGAGGAAGTCGCGGCTCCGCAGCTCCCGCTCGAGGATGGCCGAGACGGTGGCGTGCAGGAGCCGTTCGACCTCGCGGTGGACGTCGCCCGGCAGGACCAGGCGCAGCACCCCCGGCAGCTCGGTGCGCTGGAGGTGACGCAGCACCTTGAGGGCCTCCGGGGAAACCGGGCGCCCGCCACCCGCCTCGCCCGCGACGCCCGCGCATTCCGGACCCAGGACGCCGCCGGCGACCGGCGAGAAGACGTTCCCCGCAGGCTCGATCGGGGCGCCGCACTCGAGGCACTGGCTCAGCTCGGGGCGGAATCCCATGGCGTCGAGCAGGTGCAGCTCGAACCAGCGGTTCACGGTCTCGCGTCGCACGCTGCCGGGCGGCGCGTCGAGGGCCACCAGCGCCTGGGCCAGCAGGACGAAGGCACCATGCGACTCGGCGCTCCCCTCGCAGAACCGATCCACCAGCTCGACGAGGTACCAGGCCGCCGCGGTCCCCTCCAGATCGTCGCGCAGGCCCAGGTGCGGATCGGAGACGGCGACGCCGGTCACGACGTCGAAGGTCCGACCCACGGCCAGGACGAGCTGCACGTCGCTGAACGGCTCCAGGCCCCCGCCCAGGCGCGAGCGCGGCCGCCGGATCCCCTTGGCCACCACCCGCAGCTTGCCGAGCCTGGGGGTGAGGACGGTCAGCACGCGGTCCGCCTCGCCGAGGTCCATGCCGCGCAGGACGATGGCCTCGGTCTTGTAGAGACGGGAGCGCGGGCTCATCCGGCCACCGCCGCCGCGCGGACCGATCGGCTGGTCGAGTACCCTTCTGGCGTGGACATCAGGTCCGAGTTTACCGACCTGCTGAGCGAGATCGAGGACGAGATGCGGAGCGTCCTCGCCGAGCATGACGGCCACACCCGGCCGCTGTACGAGATGCTCGCCTACCACCTCGGCCTTGACCGCCCGGAGATGCCGCGCGGCAAGCGGATCCGGCCGCTGCTCGGCCTGCTCGCCTACCAGGCGCTCACCGGCGAGCATGAAGCCGCGCTGCCGGGAGCGGCCGCCGTCGAGCTCGGCCACAACTTCAGCCTGGTCCACGACGACATCGAGGATGCCGACCGGGAGCGCCGCTACCGGCCCACCCTGTGGGCCCTGTGGGGCGTCCCGCTGGCGATCAACGCCGGCGACGCGCTCTTCGCCCTCTCACGCCTGGCGCTGTACCGGCTCATCGAGCGCGGGGTGAGCGAGCATCGGGTCCTGGCGCTCATGCGCGTCTACGACGAGACCTGCCTGGCCCTGTGCGAGGGCCAGTTCCTGGACATCAGCTTCGAGAGCCGCACCGACGTGACGGTCGACGAGTACCTCGAGATGATCAGCCGCAAGACCGCCGCGCTGCTGGGCGCCTCGGTGCAGGCGGGCGCGATCCTGGCCACGGACGATCCCGAGGCCATCGAGGCCTTCCGCAGCTTCGGCTACGAGCTCGGGATGGCGTTCCAGATGGCGGACGACGTGAAGGGCAGCTTCTGGAGCTCGTCGGCATCGGGCAAGCCGGAGGCCGGGGACGTTCGGCGCCGCAAGGTGACCCTTCCGCTGGTATGGGCCCTCGAGCACGCGGCAGAGGCCGACGCCGAGCGCCTGCGCCGGATCTACGCGCAGCCGAATCGGGCGGGAGCGGCTGCGCCACCCGGCACGGAGGGCGCGATGTCCGACGCCGAGGTGAGCGAGGTGCTGGCCATCCTGGAACGCAGCGGAGCGCGAGAACATGCCCTCGCCGAGACGAGCCGCTACCGGGAACGCGCCGCGAAGGCGGTGGACCGGCTGCCGATCCCGGCCGAACGCCGCCGCGAGCTCGTGGAGCTCGTGGAGACCACCATCGCGGTCTGAGGCGGATCAGAGGCCGTCGGCGGAGGGTTCCGCTCCGTCCTCGGCCGGTGCGGGTCGGGGTCGGCTGGCGATCACCTTGCTGACCCGGCGCGAGTCGGCCGCCTCCACCCGGAGCGTCACGTCGCGGAGCGGGACCTCGGCGCCGGGGAGAGGAATGCGACCGACGCGGTGGATGATGAAGCCACCGACCGTGTCGTAGGCTTCCTCGTCCTCCTCCTCCTCGTCGGGGAGGTCGAACAGATCGCGGAGATCATCCATGCTGACCCGCCCGTTGAGCCGGAAGACGATCCGGTCCTCCGAGCGGATCGGCTCGACCAGGGATTCCTCGCTGTCGTACTCGTCCTGGATCTCCCCAACGATCTCCTCGACGATGTCCTCGATCGTGATCAGGCCGGCGGTGCCGCCGAACTCGTCCACGACGATCGCGATGTGGCGCTTGGCGAGCTGCATCTCGTGCAGCAGCTCGTCGACCGCCTTCGTCTCGGGCACGTAGACCGGTCCCCGGAGCAGGGTCCGGATGTCGATGCTGCGCGGCCGGGAGCCGTCCTCCCTCAGGTACGGGAGCAGGTCCTTGGCGTAGAGGATGCCCCTGATGTTGTCGAGGTTCTCCTCGTAGACGGGGATCCGGCTGTGGCCGGCACGGACCACCATGTCCAGGATCTCGTCGAACGGGTCGTTGATCTCGACCGCGCGGATGCCGATGCGCGGGACCATCACCTCGTGGACCTCGGTCTGGGCGAGCTCGATGACCCCGTGGATCATCTCCTTCTCGTCCTCTTCGATGGTCCCCTGCTCGGAGCCGGTCTCGACGAGCATCTTCAGCTCCTCGGTCGACAGGTACCCCGCCTGCGGCCGCTCCTTGCCCCCCAGCCCGCGCACCAGCAGGCCGGAGATGCCCGACACGAACCAGACGATGGGGCTCAGCGCGCGCTCCAGGAAGCCGATGGGGCGAGCCACGACGAGCGCGAAGCGCTCGGCCGCGCCGAGGGCCAGGGTCTTCGGCACCAGCTCCCCGATGATGATCGAGGCGAGCGCGATGAGGAGCGTGATCAGCACGAAGGCGATCTCGGTGGATGCGGAGCGGATGAAGGCGACCGGGATGGCGGCGATCCAGTCGCCGACCGCCCCGGAGAGGGCCACGGCGCCGAACGCGGAGGCGAGGAACCCCAGGAAGGTGATCGCGACCTGGATCGTCGCGAGGAAGCGGCTCGGATCCGCGGTCAGCCGTCGCACGGTTCGAGCGCCCCGGTGCCCCTCCTCCTCCAGCGCTGCCAGCCGGTGGCGGCGGACGGTGATCAGCGCGACCTCGGAGGCGGCGAAGAAGCCGCTCACCAGGATCAGGACGAGGACGATCGCCAGGTCGAGGATGGCGTTGCCGGTCGAGCCGCCGGTACTGCTGCCTTCAGGCATCGGGGCGGGCTTTGCTACCCCCCGGCTGCAGGTTCCGATCGCCCGGCGCCGCAGGCTCCGGGCCCGGGTTCGCGGCGGCGGGGGGCGCCGCGGCGCGCGACGAGCGGCGCAGCTCGATGGGCCGCGCCGGCATGCCGACGACCGTCTTGCCCGGGGCGACGTCGCGGGTCACGACCGCTCCGGCGCCGGTTCGGGCGCCGGGGCCTACCGTGACCGGGGCGCGGAGCATGGTGTCGACGCCGATGAAGGCACCGGCACCAATGACGGTGCGGTGCTTCCGGACGCCGTCGAAGTTCGCGGTGATCGCCCCCGCGCCGATGTTGACCGCCTCTCCGATGTCGGCATCGCCGAGGTAGCTCGCGTGATGCTGCTGCATCCCGGCGCCAACCCTGGAGTTCTTGAGCTCGGCGTAGTTGCCGATGCGGCAGCGCGGCCCGATCTCGCAGCCGGGGCGCAGGTGGCTGAACGGGCCGATCTCGCTCTCCTCCTCGACGGTGGAGGCCTCGATGACGCTGGCCCACACGGAGGTTCGTGCGCCGATCCGGCTGTCCCGCAGGGTGGCGGACGGGCCGATCACGGCCTCCTCGCCAATGACCGTGCCCCCGGCCAGGATCGTCCACGGCTCGATCCGGGCGTCCTGCCCGATCTCGACGCCGGCGTCGATCCAGGTGCTCGCCGGATCGACGATCGTCACCCCGTTGCGCATGTGGCGCTCCGCGATCTCGCGCCGAAGGAGCTGCTCGGCGGCCGCCAGCTGGACCCGGTCGTTGATCCCGGCCGTCAGCTCCGCGCGCGGCGCGGTCACGACGCTCACCCGTCGCCGGGCGCTGATCGCCAGCGCGACGAGGTCGGTCAGGTAGAACTCGCCCTTGGCGCTCGCCTCGACGGCGCCGACCGTTGCGCGCAGCCAGGCGGCGTCGAAGCAGTAGGTTCCGGCGTTCACCTCGCCGATGCCCCGGGTCGCTTCATCGGCATCGGCCTCCTCAACGATGGCACGGACTTCGCCGCCACCGTCGCGCACGATCCGCCCGTAGCCGGTCGCATCCGCCGGATGCGCAGCCAGGAGGGCGATGGTCGCCGCCCCCTCGGCCTGCTCGTGGAGGAGCGCCCGGAAGAGGTCCGCGGGCAGGAGCGGCGCATCGCCGCAGGTGACGATCAGGTGGCGGACGGTGCCGGGAACCGCTCCGAGGCCGACGCGCACCGCGTCGGCCGTGCCGAGCTGCGGCTCCTGGCGCACGGTCCTCGCCCGGCCGCCGACGGCCGCCTCCACGCCATCAATCCTGAGGCCGGGTTCTTCGGCGTG
>CAYVLM010000185.1:0-4863 GCA_964452225.1 uncultured Steroidobacteraceae bacterium
GCCTGCCCGGGTTCGTCGAGGCCGACCGGCTGATCACGCTCCCGGCGTCGGCGGTGACGCGCCGCTTCGACTGGCGACCGGTCGCCCAGCGGCTGGCCGATGCGGTGGGCGGAACGCTCCTCGCGGAGGACGGCGCCTAGCGGGGCGGGCTAGCCCATGATCGGCCGGAGGAGCAGGTAGGCGAGCCCGGCGACGATGCCCGCCGCCGGAATGGTGAGCACCCAGGCCACGCCGATGTTGCGCGCGACCGCCCATCGCACGGCGTTGAAGCGGTCCGCCGATCCAGTGCCCATGATCGCGCCCGAGATCACGTGCGTGGTGCTCACCGGCATGCCGAAGTGCGAGGCCGCCACGATGACGGACGCGGCCGTGGTCTCGGCGGCGAACCCGTGGACCGGGTCGAGCTTGACGACCCGCGTTCCCATGGTGCGGATGATTCGCCAGCCGCCCGCGGCCGTCCCCAGGCTCATGGCGCTCGCTGCCGCGACGATGACCAGGGGCGGGACCTGGAAGCTGGAGATGACCCCGGCCTGCAGGAGCGCCGCGGTCATGACCCCCATGGTCTTCTGGGCGTCGTTGCTGCCGTGGCTGAAGGCCATGAACGCCGCAGAGAGGATCTGGAGCCTCCGGAAAGAGTCGTTCATCGTCTTGGGATGCATGCGCCGAAAGATGTTGAAGATCACGACCATCAGCAGCAGCGCCGCCATGAATCCCACGATGGGTGAGCCGATGAGGGGCAGGATCACCTTCATGCCGACGCCACTCAGGTTCCATGAGCCGAAGCCCATGGCGACCGCGGCAGACCCGAGCAGGCCTCCGATCAGGGCGTGGCTCGACGAGCTCGGAATCCCCATGCGCCAGGTGATCAGGTTCCAGGCGATGGCTCCGATGAGGGCCGCCGCGACCATCGTCTGGCTCTCGACCCCGTTGATGAGCCCTTCACCGATGGTCTGGGCCACCGCGGTTCCGAGGAAGGCGCCAAGGAAGTTGGCGGCCGCGCTCATGACGATCGCCCACTGCGGCTTCAGCGCCCGCGTCGACACGGAGGTGGCGATGGCGTTGGCGGTGTCGTGGAAGCCGTTGATGTAGTCGAACGAGACGGCGAGGACCAGGACCGCGACGAGCGGCAGCGTCAGGCCGGGCATCGGTCGGCTCGGCAGGCATCTCCAAGCACGGGCGACAGGATATCCCCGAGCGAGCGGCCGATGCGGTCGCTGGGCGCGTTTCGCGGGAAGACGGTGGCTGGCGGCCCGGTCGGGGTCAGGGGCCGACCGATTGCACGGAGAGGACGCGGCCCCTGTTGGGGTCGACGCTGAAGCGGCCGGTGACCGTCACCGTGCGCCCGAGGTACGAGGCCACCGCGGACTCGGGATCGAGGAGCACCCGGTTGCCGGCATCGTCCTCGAGCACGTCGTAGCCACCCGAGTCGGTGAAGTGGCGGACCGTGCCGCTGGTGGTCACCTGGTGCCCCGCGTACGCCGACTGGTGACTGGCGAGGTCCGCCAGCGAGACCCCGGCCGGCCCGCAGGCGGCGAGGAGCCCGCCGGCCAGGACGAGCGCGACGGCGACGCCGGTGCGCCGCCGTCTACGCGTGCTTCACCACGATCCGCTCGATCACGTCGGCAGCATCCTCGCCCGCGTCGATGGCGTCCTCGAGCAGGCTGTACACGTCCTTCCACTTGATGACGTCGAGCGGGTCCTCCCCGTCACGGAAGAGCCCCGCTATCGCCCCCCGCACCAGCTGGTCGCCGTCGTTCTCCAGCCGGTGCACCTCGATCCAGTACTGGTCGATGCCGCGGAACGTCCGAAGGTGAGCGAGCGCCTCGCGAATCTGGATGCACTGCCTGGTCAGGATCTCGGACTGCTGGACGGCCACCTCCGTCGGCGCGCTGATGTGGTACAGGATGCAGGTGTCGGCGACCTCCTCGATGAGGTCGAGGATGTCGTCCAGGCGGCTGATCAGGGCGTGGATGTCCTCTCGATCGAACGGGGTCACGAAGGTCGCCTCGAGCTTGTGCCCGATCTCGTGGCTGATCTGGTCGCCGCGATGCTCGAGGTCGCGCAGCTGGGCGGCGATCCGCTCCCGTTCGGCGTAGGTTGCGAAGAAGCTCTCCAGCGTCCGCGCGGCGGTCAGCACGTTCGCCGCATCCTCGACGAACATGTCGTAGAACTTCTCCTCGCGCGGAATGAGGGGCAGACGCATCTGAGTTCGCCTCCGCGGGTGCCTGTGTGGTTCGAGCAGGGAGCCCCTAGCGTAGAACGTCCCGCTCGCCCGTGGCTACCCTCGCGGGATCAGCTGTTCGTGCCGGGGTCGCCGGCCGGCCTGCTGGCGAGGGAGTGTCCGGGGACTTCGGGCACCTCCTGCCAGGCGACCGCCCGATGGCCGTCGCGGCCCTCCGCATCGTGTCCGTTGTCGCTCCCGGGTTCCTCGGGCTCCTTCGGCATCCGCGGCGAGAGGGGCATGGCCATCTGGCGGGCGCGCTGCTCCGCCTCGATGACGTGCATCACCGCGTTGATCAGCGCCAGGTGGGTGAACGCCTGCGGGAAGTTGCCGAGATGCCCGCCCGTCTCCGGATCGATCTCCTCGCCGTACAGGCCCAGGGGGCTGGCGGCCGAGAGGAGCCGCTCGCAGAGCCGCCGCGCACGGTCAAGCTCGCCGATCTCGACCAGGGCGGACACCAGCCAGAACGAGCAGATGGTGAAGGCGCCCTCGCGCCCGGAGAGGCCGTCGTCCGTCTCCTCGGTGCGGTAGCGGAGAACCAGCCCGTGCTCGGTCAGCTCGTCGGCGATGGTCAGGACGGTGCGCCGGACGCGCTCGTCGTCGGCTGGCAGGAAGCGCACGAGCGGGATGAGCAGCACGGAGGCGTCCAGGGCATCGGTGTCGTAGTGCTGCGTGAAGACGCCGCGCCGGTCGAGCCCGTGGGCGCAGACGTCGGCCCGAATCTCGTCCGCGGCAGCCTGCCAGCGTTCGGCCAGCGCCTCGTCCTCGCGCAGGCGGGCGAGGCGGGCCCCACGGTCTGCCGCGACCCAGCACATGACCTTCGAGCTGGTGAAGTGCTTCGGCTCGCCGCGCACCTCCCAGATGCCGCGGTCCGGCTCTCGCCAGTGGGCGATCGCCGCCTCGACCTGGCGCACCAGCATCGGCCAGATGCGCTCGTCGAGATGGTCCCGGGAACGCGTGTGCAGGTAGACCGAGTCGAGCATGGCGCCCCACATGTCGTGCTGGCGCTGGTTGTGGGCGGCGTTCCCGACCCGCACCGGGCGAGCGCCCTGGTAGCCGTGCAGGTAGTCCAGCGTCCGCTCGGCGAGGTCGCGCTCGCCACCGATGCCGTACATGATCTGGAGATCGTCGCCCGAGGCGGCGGCATCGGCCACGAAGTAGAAGAAGTCGTTTGCCTCCCAGCTGAATCCCAGGCTGTAGAGGCCCCACAGCGCGAAGGTGGAGTCCCGGATCCACGAGTAGCGGTAGTCCCAGTTGCGCTCGCCGCCCCGAGTCTCCGGAAGCGAGGTGGTGGCCGCCGCGGCGATCGCGCCGGTCGGCGCATAGGTGAGCCCCTTCAGGGTGAGCGCGGAGCGCGAGAGGTGGATCCGCCACGGGTGATCGGGAAAGTGGCCGCGGGCCAGCCAGTGCTGCCAGTGGTGCGCGGTCCAGACCAGGCGCGGGTAGGCCTCCTCGCAGGAGCGCGGCGGCGGAACGTCGCCCCAGGAGAGGGCCACGAACCGCGTATCTCCCTCCTTGATCATGCTCCGCGCCATGGCGCGGCCGCCCTCGAAGCCGATGTTCAGGTCGGTTGTCAGCCTCAGCTCCAGGTCGTCGCCGGGGGCGCGGCAGGCACCCTGGTGGTAGTCGTCCCCGGTCCACCGCCACTCGCCGACCGAGCGCCCGTAGTCGAAGACCGGCTCGCAGTCGAGGGTGAGCTGCACCTCCCCGTTGACGCAGCGGACGTGGCGCAGGAGGGTGTGGGCGGCCTCGTAGTCGGTCGGCGCGCGTCGATGCGTTGCCGAGTGATCCGTGAGGTGGTGCCAGGGGCCGATGAGCAGGACGTCGCGCACGATGATCCAGCCGGTCGGCGTGGCCCAGCTCGTTTCCAGGACCACGGTCCCGGGCAGGTAGCGGCGCGCAGCCGGCACCATGACGTCCGCCGGGCCTAGCCGGAAGCCGCCGGCGTCGCGGTCGAGGAGCGATCCGAAGACCGATGGCGCGTCCATCCGCGGCAGGCAGAGCCACTCGACGTTGCCGCTCGGCGCCACAAGGGCGGTCGTCTCACAGTCGGAGAGGAAGGCGTAGTCGCCGATCGGCGGGAACGGTGAGTCGCCCGGATACATGGGCGTGATCCGGCTGCCGGGGTTGCCCGGATGACCATGTGTGTCCATCGGCATCTACTCCGAGAGGACGGCCAGTCTTGCACGCATCGAACGATTTGGCCATCCCCCCATGGGTCAGGCCGGCACGCGCCCACGGCGGCCGCCTGTCGTGACCTTGGCCTCTAGGCGCGCGGCATCCACGGGGCGAGCATGGGGCCGGCGTTCCACATGAGGAGGAGGAGAGGGAGGCGTGCGCCCCGCAGGCGGGTCGGATCCGGTGGGGCGCAGAACGGTGCGGGCTGCGGTCTGGCTGGCCGCGGCGGCTGTGCTGACCGTCCTTCTGCCCGGTTGCGCCGTGGCGGACGCGAGCGAGTGCCCGCCCTCAGCGCGCGTCGATCTCGCGACCGTCGATCCTGACGACAGCGCCCTGCCCTTCCGTTACCCGCTCGACGTCGTCGAGGAGCACGCGCAGGACGCGGACTTCTGCGAGCACCGTGGACGCGGGTCCGGCACGTTCCACGCCGCGGAGGACTACTGGCGTCCGGCCGGGACGGCCGT
>CAYVLM010000186.1:0-4814 GCA_964452225.1 uncultured Steroidobacteraceae bacterium
GCCCGCGAGGCCCTCGCCGAGGAGCTCGAGACCTACGCCGTGGAGCGCGACGGCGCCTTGCGCCGCCGCAACGAATCTCTCGAGACGTCGCAGAAGAAGCTCGACGAGGCGGGGGCCGTGGGCGACATCGTCGAGGCCCATGACCTGGGGGTTCAGCGGGTCGGGCCGTTCCTGGTGACGGCCATGATCGCCGACATGGCGCCCGGCTACGTGGCGATCTACGCCAACGCCCGCGGCCCGAACTACACGACGGTCAGCGCCTGCGCCAGCAGCAACCACGCCATCGGCGACGCTCTCTCCATCATCCGTCGCGGCGACGCCGACGTCATGATCGCCGGCGGCGCGGAGGCCGGGATCGGCGAGATCCCGGTGGCCGCCTTCAGCGCCATGCGGGCGCTCTCGACTCGCCGCAACGACGATCCGCAGAAGGCGTCGCGCCCGTTCGACGCGGAGCGCGACGGGTTCGTGATGGGCGACGGATCGGGGATCGTGGTGCTCGAGGCGCTCGAGCATGCACAGGCACGGGGAGCGCGGATCCATGCCGAGCTCATGGGCTACGCGGCCACGGACGACGCCTCGCACATCACCCTGCCCGCCCCCGGCGGTCGTGGGGCGGTGGCCAGCATGCGGCTGGCGCTGGCTGATGCGGGCCTGGGTCCCGACGCCGTCGACTACATCAACGCGCACGGCACGAGCACGCCGGCCAACGACAGCGCCGAGACGGCGGCGATCAAGACCGTCTTCGGCGAACGAGCCTACGCGATCCCGGTCTCGTCGACGAAGTCGATGACAGGCCACATGCTCGGCGCGGGCGGTGGCGTGGAGGCGATCGCCTGCATCCGTGCCCTCGAGGAGGGGATCCTGCCGCCGACCATCAACTACGAGCATCCCGACCCGGAGTGCGACCTGGACTACGTCCCGAACACCGCGCGTCCGGCGGCGGTCCGGGTGGTCATGAGCAACTCGTTCGGCTTCGGGGGCCACAACGCCACGATCGTGCTCCGGCGCTGGGATCCGGCGGCGTGACCGAGCACGAGCCCCTCGAGCCGGGAGCCGGGACCGATGCATTGGCGCGGAGCGCGATCCTTGCCGCCGTTGACCGCCTGGCGCCGGTCCTGGCCGAGAGCGGCCTCGACGAGCTGGAGGTCGAGTCCGGGGAGCTCCTGGTGCGGCTCGCCCGACCGCGGGCCGGCGCGGTGGAGGCCGCCGTCGGGGCCATGCCGGCCATCTCCCCGCCCCCGGCCGGCCCGGGGGCGCCTGGAAGGGCCGAGCCGGCCGCGGGGACCGAGCCCGAGTCCGGCCTGCACCACGTGACCGCTCCGCTGACCGGCATCTGGTACGCGGCTCCGTCGCCCGGCGCCCGCCCCTACGTCAGCGTGGGAAGCGAAATCGCCGCCGGCCAGGTGATCGGCCTGATCGAAGCGATGAAGCTGTTCAACGAGATCAAGTCCGATGCCGCCGGCACCGTGACGCGCATCATGGCCGAGGATGGGACGCTGGTGAAGCGCCAGCAGCCCGTGCTCGAGCTCGATCCAGGCTAAGGAAGCCCCATGGCAAATTCACGACCGGAGGCCGAGCAGATGACGAACGCGCTGATCACCGGATGGGGGATGTACGCGCCCAGTCGCATCCTCACCAACGACGACCTGTCGAAGATGGTCGAGACGAGCGACGAGTGGATCGTGACCCGGACCGGAATCCGGGAGCGCCGCATCGCCGCCGACGACGAGACGACCACCACCCTGTCGGTGCATGCCGCGCGGGACGCGCTGGCGGTTGCCGGCATCGGCCCGCAGGAGGTGGACCTGGTGATCGTGGCGACCTGCTCGCCGGACTACCCGCTGCCGGCCACCGCGGTCCTGGTCGCCACCGAGCTCGGCGCGGGCCATGCCGCCGGCTTCGACATGCAGGCGGCCTGCTCCGGCTTCGTCTACGGCCTCGCGACGGCCACGGCCTTCATCCGCAGCGGCATGTACCGCACCGTTCTCCTGATCGGCGTCGAGATCCTGAGCCGCTTCGTGGACTGGACCGATCGCAGCACCTGCGTCCTCTTCGGCGACGGTGCCGGCGCGGTGGTGCTGCAGGCCAGCGACCAGCCCGGCGGTCTGCTGGGGACGGACCTCTACTCCGACGGGACCGGGGCCGAGGGGATCATTGTTCCGGCAGGAGGCACCGCCTGCCCGGCAGGACCGACGAGCGTGGCCGACCGGCTGCACTTCATCCGGATGGCCGGCAGCGACGTGTACCGGTACGCGACGCGCCAGCTCGCCGAGTCATCGCTCGCCGCGCTGCGCGCGGCCGGGATGAGCGTCGCCGACGTCGACCAGTTCCTCTTCCACCAGGCGAACCTGCGCATCATCAGCAGCGTGGCAAGCCATCTGTCGATTCCCGACGAGCGGTCCTACATCAACATCGAGAAGTACGGCAACACCTCGGCCGCCTCGGTGCCGATGGCGCTCGTCGAGGCGATCGCCGCCGGTCGCATCAAGGCCGGCGACAGGCTGCTGATGGCTGCCTTCGGCGCCGGCTACACGGCGGGCGCCGCGGTGCTCGAGTGGACCGCCGATCCGGCCCGCGCGTTCCTAGCACCCGGTGACCAGACTCGGCTCGGCAAGCCGCGCGTGGACGCGTCGTCCTTCAGCGAGCCCATGGCGGTCAGCTGATGTTCGACCTGGGCGGCAAGGTGGCGCTGGTCACCGGCGGGAGCCGCGGGCTCGGCAGAGCCATTGCCCTGGCCCTGGCCGGCCAGGGTGCCGACGTGGCGGTGAACTACCGGGACAACGCGGCCGCCGCGGACGAGGTCGTGGTGACCATCACCGGGCTCGGACGCCGGTCCGTCGCCATCCAGGGCGACACGGCGGCCGGACGCGAGGCGTGCGAGGCGATCGTGAAGGCGGCGCTGGACCGCTTCGGGCGGATCGACATCCTGGTGAACAACGCCGGCATCACGCGTGACAACCTCCTGATGCGGATGGACGAGGGCGAATGGAACGCGGTGATCGCCACGAACCTGTCCGGCCCGTTCTGGATGTGCCGCGCCATCGCCCGGCCGATGATGAAGCAGCGGTCGGGACGGATCATCAACATGTCGAGCGTGGCGGGCCGGATGGGCAACGCCGGCCAGGCGAACTACGCCAGCGCCAAGGCGGGGCTCATCGGCCTGACAAAGACCGTCGCACGCGAGCTGGCCAGCCGCGGGGTCACCGCCAACGCCATCGCGCCCGGCCTCATCGAGACCGAGCTCACCGCGGACCTGCCCGATGCCGCACGGCAGTTCGTCCTCGACAGCACGCCGCTTGGCACCATCGGCAGCGTCGAGGATGTCGCCGCGGCTGCCGTCTTCCTCGCATCCGACGAGGCGCGCTACGTCACCGGGCAGGTGATCGGCGTGGACGGCGGCATGATGATGGGCGGCTGAACCCGGCTGAACCCGGCTGAACCGGCTGAACCGGCTGAACCGGCTGGTCACGCCCTTTGGCGATACAGCATCTGCTGCGTACACTGTGGGGTGACTCCCGAGCACATCGAACAGACCTGAAGGAGACTGCATGCTGCGGAACCCCCTGCGCCCGCGCCGGCGCGTCCATGCCCACTGCGATATCCCCTGTGGGGTCTACGATCCCGAGCAGGCGCGCATCGAAGCCGAGTCGTGCTACCGGATCATCGAGAAGTACCACGGCTCCACGGATGAGGTCTTCCGGCAGCGGTGCGTGGCCGTCAAGGAGGAGCGCGCCGAGATGACGAAGCATCACATCGACGTGCTCTGGCACGACTACTTCAAGCCGGATCACGTGGCGAAGTTCCCGGACCTCCACGACGTCTGCTGGAAGGCCTCGAAGGCGGCCTCCAAGGTCAAGCAGACCACCGATCTCGAAGCGGCCAAGGAGCTCCTGGGGCTCATCGACCGGATCGACGACATGTGGAAGGCGACCGGCGGCCTCGAGAAGACGCGCCTCAACGGCCGCCCGTCCTGACCCCCGGCTCAACCGGCGACAGACATCACCATGCGACAGGAGAGGGGCCAGCGCCGGCCCCTCTCGGCGTCCGTTGCCCGCGGCCTCGCCCTGGGCACCGGCCTCGCGGCCGCGGGAGCGGCGCGCCGCTGGCTCGACGTGGTCGAGGTGGAGGGCGGCTCGATGACCCCGACCCTGCTCCCCGGGGAGTGGCTCCTGGTCGAGTGCCGCAGCTACACGCGCCGGCTCCCGAGGATCGGCGAGATCGTCCTGGCCCCCGACCCGCGCGACGCGACCCGTGAGCTGATCAAGCGGGTCGCGGCCGTCGATCCCGACGCGGGCACGCTGGACCTGCGCGGAGACGCTCCGGAGGCGAGCACCGACTCCCGGACCTTTGGCGCGGCCCCGCTGGCCGGGGTGCGATGGCGCGTCATCGCCCGCTACTGGCCGCCCGGCCGGGCCGGACGCCTTACCTGAGGGACGCCGACCACGGTCCCTTGCGGGTCAACCGACGCGCACGCCAGGGACCGCAGAGGGCGGGTCGGCCGCTATCCGCCGCCGGCCGCGAGTCCCACCACGACCTCGCAGCATTCGGGAGACTCCGCCGGGAGGATGACGACTCCCTCGCCGGCCTCGGCGCCCACGAGCCAGTCGGCATCGACGGCCGGTCGGACGGCGATTCGCGCGGTGGGCGCGCGCTCCCGCAGGAAGGCGACGACCGGACCCAGGCCGGCGTCCCCGAACTCGCGGCGGATGGCACCCGTGTCGACGACCACCAGGTCCGGCTGGCGGAGAACGACCGCCTGGTGCAGCCTCGCCGCGTCGTTATAGAAGAAGGCGATCGAGCTTGACAGCCGACCG
>CAYVLM010000187.1:0-4813 GCA_964452225.1 uncultured Steroidobacteraceae bacterium
TGCGCTCGAGCGGAAGGACCGCCGGTGGCCGCTCGGGCTGGCGGTGGCCATTGGGGCGTTCGCCATTGCAGCCGGCCTGCTGCAGATCGTCGTCCTCGAAGTCGCCGCCGCGGTTCCGTACGTCGTCGTGCGGGGTCGCGCGCGCGGCAGCTGGCGGCGCGATCTCATTACGTTCGCGGGCATCTGGACGCTCGCCGCGCTCCTGGCCGCCCCGGTCATCGTCTCCGTGCTGGCGGCCGTCCCGGGCTCGCAGCGGAGCATCCTGGACCTGGCGTACACGAATCCGCCGTTCGTCCAGGCCGTCAAGGAGGCGGTGCACCGGTACAGCTCGATCGTCTTCGGCATCGGGGTCGCCGGCCCTCTCGGCGCGCCCGGCGACATCTACGGCACCTACTTCGTGGGCGCAATCGCGTTGCCATTCCTTGCGCTTTCACTCGCGCGGCCTCGCAATGGGGTCCAGCGGTATCTCCTCCTGCTGCTCCTGGCCATTCCGATCATGGATCTCGCGGCCGACCTCGCTGTTCCGGTGCTCCAGCACATCCCCGTCGCCCAGTCGTTCAAGTTCGTCCGGGTGCGCCATCTCGTCCCGGCACTCGTCGCCATCAACGCGGCCCTCGGACTCGACTGGCTGATGGCGGCCACAGCTGAATCGGTCTCTGTGCGCAGGCGCATGGCCGCCGTCGCTCTTGTGGCGGTGGCTTTCGTGGCCATCGCCTGGGAGGCGACGGTGGCGGTGCAGCGGGCGTTGGCCGGCATCGGCTCGACCCTGGTCCATCGGGGGTGGATCGTCGTCTCGATCGCCCTGGGCGGAGGGCTGGCCGTGGTGGCTGCCGTCGCGGTCGTCCTGGCTGCGCCTGTCCTGCGCCGGCGGGGCCCTCCCCAGCTCGCCATGGGGAAGTCGCTGCTTCCGATCACGTTGGCCGTGATCCTGGTGGTGGGTCTGGCCGGCGAGCGGTTCCTGTGGGCCAGGGGCGAGCGGTACCTGGACGGCAACCTCGGAACCTGGGCTGCGGATGTGGTCGCTACCCCGGGCCTCGCGTTCATTGCCTCGCAGCCGGACCCGGGTCGGGTCCTGCTCATCGGCGAGCACGCCAACCGCGCGATGTCCGCCGGCCTCGATACCGTGGGCGGCTACGAGACCATCTACCCGCTGCGCTACCACGACCTGTTCGACGTGCTCATCGGGCCGCAGCTGGCGATCGACCCCACAAACCGCGCCTACTACGAGAAGTGGGGCAATCGGGTGTACGCCTTCGGTCCCCTGTTCGACGCTCCCATCGCAGATCTGCTCGGTGTGCGGTGGATCTATGCGCAGAGCGCGACGGTTTCCGACCCGTCGGTCGTCCCCCGCTACCAGGAAGCCGATGTCACGGTGTACGAGAATCCGGACGTCTTCCCGCGGGCCTTCCTGGTCCACCGCGTCGATGTTGTTGCCGATGAGCCCGCGCTCCTGGCCGCGCTCGGCAACGCCTCGGCCGCGAACCTTCGCACGACCGCCTATCTCTCCAGGGCGGATGCTCGGGGCCTGACGTTGCCCGGGGGCCCGCCCGTGCCCGCCGACCAGGCCACCGTCATCCGCGACACGCCCGACGAGGTGGTGGTCACGACGAGCTCCTCGACCGAGAGCCTGCTCATCCTGGCCGATACCTATGACGGTGGCTGGATCGCAGACGTTGACGGTCGGCCCGCCCGTATCGTCCCCACCGACGAGGCGCTCCGCGGCGTCGCGGTTCCAGCCGGCACGCATCGCATCACGTTCCGCTACCGCCCCATCCCGACCATCGCAGCCGCATACGTCGCCGGCGCCACGGGGCTCGGGCTCGTTGGATGGCTGGTTGCAGGTCTGCTCTGGGACAGGCGCCGGAGAAGGAGGGCTGCCGCCGGGCGCGATCCGGCGAATAGTCGCCCGGCGGGCGGGGGCGACAGCCCCTAGACTCTCCATCCCATGGCCCGCATCCTGGTGGTCGAGCCGGTCGCGCAGGCCGGCATCGACGTCCTCGCCGCCGCGCACGAGACCGACGTCCGGCTCCACCTGTCGCGTCCCGATCTGCTGCAGCTGCTGAGCGAGGGCGGTGGCTACGACGCGCTCGTGGTCCGCTCCCAGACCCGCGTGGACGCCGAGGTGCTGCGCGCCGCCGCACCACGCCTCAGCGTCATCGGAGTTGCCTCCATCGGCACCGACAAGATCGACCTGGACGCGGCGACCCGCGCCGGGGTGATGGTCGTCAACGCCCCCACCGGCAACACCATCGCCGCCGCCGAGCACACCATGGCCCTGATGCTGGCGCTCCTGCGCCGCGTCCCGGCCGCGGACGCATCGGTCCGGGCCGGAGAGTGGGACCGCCCGCGCTTCATCGGGTCAGAGCTGCGCGGCAAGGTGCTGGGGATCATTGGCCTCGGGAAGATCGGCAAGCAGGTCTGCCGCCGGGCGCTGGCCTTCGAGATGAAGGTCCTCGCCTACGACCCGTACCTGACCGCCGAGCAGGTCACCGAGGCGGGCGCCCGCCAGGTCGGGCTGCCGGAGCTCCTGCAGCGGGCCGATGTCGTCACCGTCCACACACCCCTCACCCCGCAGACGCGCGGCATGCTCGGTCGCGCGCAGCTCGAGGCCATGAAGCGCGGCGTCGTGTGCCTCAACGTGGCCCGCGGCGGGATCTACAACGAGGTCGCCCTGGCGACGGCGCTCACCTCCGGCCACGTCGCCGGCGCCGCCCTGGACGTCTACGCCTCCGAGCCGATGGCGCCCGACAGCCCGATGCGCTCCGCGCCGAACACGGTCTTCACTCCCCATCTTGGCGCCTCGACCCACGAGGCCCAGTCGCGCGTGGGCAACGAGATGGCCGAGCAGGTGGTGATGGCGCTCTCCGGCGTCACGCCGCCGTACGCGGTCAACGCCCCCGCCGTGGCGGCCGACGTCGCGCCACGCCTGCGACCCTACGTGGAGCTGGCACGCCGCCTGGCGATGCTGGCCCGGCAGCTGTCCGACGATCCCATCGGCGGAGTCGAGCTCACCTACGCCGGCGAGATCGCCGCCTGGGACACCTCGCCGCTGCGCACCGCCGCGCTGGCGGGGATCCTCGAAGCGGTCACCGACCAGCGGGTCAACGCCGTCAACGCCGACCTCACCGCCCGCGAGCGAGGACTGTCCGTTGGCGAGACCCGCACCGATGCCTCCGAGCCCTGGGCCTCGCTCCTCACCCTGGCGGTGACGACCGGAGTTCAGCCCGGGCCCGATGCCGGCGCCGCCATCGGTCCATCCCTGCGCCTGGCGGGCTCCACCGCGCACGGGCGCCCCCACCTCGTGAGCCTGGACGGCTTCGAGATCGACTCCGAGCTCTCCGGGACGATCCTGGTCACCCGGCACCACGACCGCCCCGGCGTGGTTGGGGCGGTGGGCACCCTGCTCGCCGAGGGCGGGGTGAACATCTCCTCGCTCGAGCTCTCGCGCCTCTCGGCGGCCGGGGAGGCCACCATGATGGTGAGCGTGGACCAGCCGGTCCCCGCGGCGACCCTCGACCGGCTGCGCGCCCACGACGCCATGATCTCCGCCCGCATCGTGGAGCTGCCCGCCTGAGGCCCGCCGAGCCGTGCTATCTCTCGCCCAGGGATCGTTACCGCCTCCCGCTGCGTGGCCGCCCACCCGGTCGGCCCGTCGAGCCGTGCTATCTCTCGCCCAGGGATCGTTACCGTCTCCGGGATGGCCCGGCCGAGCGTCGAGTTGCTGTAGCTGCCACTGGGCGAGAGTTGCCTAGACCGAGGCGGGGCCGTTGGACCCGGTGCCATCGGTCATTCGGCTCCGCCGCAGCCGGCGCGCGCGGTCCCGAACCCGGCGTCTGCCGGCAAGCCACGCGTGCCTCCCAACCCTCCCCGACGGGATCCACAAGAGCACTCGGGTGTCCCCGGTTCGCACCGGCGCCGACCCGTGCCGCAGCGTCCGCTGGGCGAATCGGGCGAAGAGACGAGGATGGCGTCGGACGATCTGACGGTTGGCATCGGTCTGGGCGACGGCGAGCAGGATGACGGTCGCTTGGGGCTTCCAGCCAAGCTGGCCCGCTATGGTCTGTGCAAGGCGCTCGCGCAGGTCGATTGCTCCCAGCGTCTGCTGCAGGTCCGTCAGCTCCCCCTTGGCCTCCGCGAGCACAAGGAGACGGCGGCTCTCGTGGAACGCGGCGAGGTCGACCCTCCCGCGCTCACCCCAGCTGTTGAAGGTCACCTCCGGTCGGGTGTCGAACCTATCGTCCTCGAACAGGTGCGCCAGCAGCTCCTCGATCAGCGCATGCTCCTCGTCGCGGGTGCGCGCCAGCTCGCCACCCCGGCCGATGAGCTGGAGCTCGACACGCATCCCCAGCCCGGCGGCGTGGCGCTCGAGCAGGCCAACTGAGGCCAGGATGCCTCGCTCATGGCGCGAGACGGTGGCCGGTGAGAGCCGGGCAGACCGGGCGACGTCGACCTGGCGCTGACCCCTGCGAACCCGCGTCATCCGAAGCACCCGACCGATGGCGATGCTCTGCATGGCGCTCGCCATCCTGGCAGGGACGGATCATCACCGGGTTATCCGGGGCTTACTTCCACCACCTGAGAGTTGTCGCGGCGCAGCAGGTCGAGGGAGGGGTGGATGGCGGTCGCCAGGAGGGCCTTACTCTCCGCCAGCGAGAGTTGGGTCGAGATGGGGCGGGCAGACCCCGCCGCACGGGGCCGTCCGATAGATACCGGTCAGGACGCGAGAGTTAGGTCGGGTTGGGCCGAGGGCAGGCCCGGATGGGCCGAGGGTAAGCCCGGACGGGCCGAGGCGCGTCGGGTTGGGCCGAGGCGC
>CAYVLM010000188.1:0-4778 GCA_964452225.1 uncultured Steroidobacteraceae bacterium
AGACCGACCGCGCCTGCGCCCTCATGTTCTCGCGCTTCGAGGCGAACAGCGCCGCCCGGCACCGGCTCCTGGCCCTCCATCACCCGCACGGCCGCTGGATCGCCTGGCTCGAGGGCTAGAATGCAGGCCCAGATGCCCGACCTGTCTGCGCGCTACCCGAACCTGCATGTCAGCCACCATCCGATGGTGGCCCACAAGCTCTCGCTGCTCCGCGACAAGCAGACCGACCCCAAGCGGTTCCGCGAGCTCGTTCGCGAGCTCACCTGGCTCCTCGGCTACGAGGCGATGGCCGACCTCACCACCCGGCCCAAGCCGATCGAGACCCCGCTGGAGCCAATGGAGGGCGCGGAGCTCGAGCCGCCGATCGGGCTGGTGCCGGTCCTCCGCGCCGGGCTGGGGATGGTGGACGCCATGCTGGAGCTCATGCCGATGTCGGAGGTCTGGCACATCGGCCTCTACCGCGATGAGCGCTCCCTCAAGCCGGTCGAGTACTACAACAAGCTGCCGGACGCGGCGACCGTCCAGGTCTGCCTCATCCTCGATCCGATGCTCGCCACGGGCGGCTCCGCATCGGCCACCGTGGACATCCTCAAGGCGTGGGGCGCCGCGCGCATCAAGCAGGTCTCGCTGATCGCCGCCCCGGAGGGCGTCGCAACGCTCTCGCAGGCGCACCCCGACGTCGACATCCACGTGGCGGCCGTCGACCGGGAGCTCAACGAACGCGGCTACATCATGCCGGGGCTTGGCGATGCCGGCGACCGGCAGTTCGGTACCTTCGCGGGCCCGGGATCCGAGCCCGGCCACGGGTCAGACGAGACGGCGGAGGTGGTCCGCCGCCTCCAGCGATCCCTGGCCGGCGACTGACGTCGCCCGCCGGCGGACCGTCGCGACTGCTCCCTACCGGTTCGGGTCGCCCGCGTCGGGCTCCAGGTGGGGATAGCGATAGTCGCGAACGGGCAGGTGGTTCCGCTTCGTGGACCGGGGGCTGGCGAAGCGGATCAGGTTCCAGACCGTCCCCGCCTTGTCGTTCGTCCCCGAGGCCCGGGCCCCGCCGAAGGGCTGCTGCCCCACGACCGACCCGGTGGGCTTGTCGTTGACGTAGATGTTGCCTGCGGTGTACCGCAGCGCCGCGTCCGCCTCCTGGACCGCGACCGAGTCCTGGGCGAAGATCGCGCCGGTCAGTCCGTACGCGGTGGAGGTGTCGACGAGCTCCAGCGCCCTGGACCAGTCGCGGTCGTCGTAGACGCAGGCGGTCAGGATCGGCGCGAAGAACTCCTCGGTCATGAACCGTGACGTCGGATCCTCGACCTCGAGGACGGTCGGGTCCACGAACCAGCCGCTGGAGCCGTCCGCCTCGCCGCCCACCAGCACCGCTCCTTCCGAACGGGCCTGCTGGAGCACCGCGCGGTGCTTCGCGTGCTGGCTGCCGTTGATCACCGCACCCACGAACGTCTCCGGCAGGGTGGGATCGCCCACGACCACGGACTCGGTCTGGCTCACCAGCCGCTCCCGGATCGCCGGCCACAGGCTGCGCGGCGCGTAGAGCCGCGACGCCGCGGAGCACTTCTGACCCTGGTACTCGTACGCCCCGCGGATCGTGGCGGCCACCAGCGCGTCGACATCGGCCGAGGGATGCGCGAGGACGAAGTTCTTCCCTCCGGTCTCGCCAACCACGCGCGGGTAGTTGCGGTAGCGCTTGATGTTGGCCCCGACCGTCTGCCAGATGCCCTGGAAGGTCGCGGTGGAGCCGGTGAAGTGAACGGCGGCCAGGGAGGGATGCTCGAGCGGGATGGAGCCGATGGCGGACCCCTCGCCGAAGACGACGTTGACGACGCCATCGGGCAGGCCGGCCTCGCGCAGGAGCTCCATCGACAGGTGCGCGACGAGCGACGCATCCGATGCCGGCTTCCAGACCACGACGTTTCCGAGGATTGCCGGCGCAAAGGCCAGGTTGTTCATGCAGGTGAAGTTGAAGGGGCTGACCGCGTAGACGAAACCCTCCAGCGGGCGGTATTCGGCCTGGTTCCAGACCCCGGGCAGCGATCCGGGCTGGACGCCGTACATCGTCAGCATGTTCGCCACGTTGGCCCGCAGGAAGTCGATCGTCTCGCAGGCCGCGTCGATGTCGGCCTGGTAGGTCGTCTTCGACAGCTCGAGCATCGTGGCCGCGTTGAGCCGGTCGCGCCACGGGCCGAACTGGAGCATGTCCGCCGCGCGCAGGAATGGCGCGGCACGCTCCTCCCAGGGCAGCGACCCCCACCAGCGTGCTGTGGCGAGCGCAGCGGAAATGGCGGCCTCCATCTCGGCCGGACCACCCTGGTGGACCTGGCCGATCTGCGTGCGGTGGTCGTGCGGAGGCGCGACCCGGCGGAGCTGCCCGGTGCGAACCTCCTTCCCGCCGATGAAGCACGGGACGTCGAAGCTCGCCGACCTCGCGGCGTCCAGCGCCGCGGCCGTGCTGTCCCGCTCCGGGGATCCGGCGGCATACTGGCGGGCGGGGGTGGGTCCGATCTCGAAGAGCGCCGTGCGGGCGGCGGGGACGGTCATGTGACGACTCCGTTCTCAGCTGGCTCGCCACGCCTTGGCCGGAGCGCCAGGCGTCAGCCGGCATCGGCTCGGGCGCGGCAAGCTCGCCTTCCGATTTCCGTACCATTGTACGGAGCCGTTGGAGCACGCCAGCGGCGTGCCCCGGCCTCGGACCGTGGTGCCGGGACGAAGGCACGGAGGAGGCGGATGACCCACTGATGGGCGGGACCCGGATCGACCTGCAGGTGGCCGACGGCGCGGCATGGATCACCCTCGACGGGCCCGAGCGACGCAACGCCCTCGACGCACGCGCCGTTGCGGACCTGGTCGCCGCCTGTGACCGGATCGACGCGGACCCGTCCGTCGGAGCCGCAGTCGTCACCGGCGCCGGAACGGCGTTCTGCTCGGGCGCGGACACGGCCGTCCTGGACCGGCTGCGTAACGAGACGCCGGCCGTGCGAGCGGAGGAGCTCTCCCGCCTCTACTCCGGCTTCCGCCGCTTCGGAGCCCTGCGGGTCCCCACCATCGCCGCCGTCAACGGGCCCGCCGTGGGAGCGGGCCTCAACCTCGCGCTCGCCGCCGACCTGCGCGTGCTGGCGCGCGACGCCGTCCTGGTGTCCGGCTTCTCGCGCGTCGGGATCCACCCCGGTGGCGGGCACCTGCACCTCCTCGCGCAGGCGGGCGGAGAGTCGGTCGCCGCGGGAATGGGCGTCTTCGCGCAGCGGATGCCGGCTGACCGGGCGGTGGCGAGTGGGCTGGCCTGGGCCGTCGTGGAGCCCGAGAATCTGCGCTCGACGGTGGAGGGCATGATCCGCCACCTCGCCGCGGACCCCGAGCTGGCGCGGGCCCTGGCGGCGAGCCTGCGGAGCGCGGCCGGAGGGCCCGATGCGTGGGACGCCGCCACAGGGGAGGAGCGCGACCGGCAGGTCTGGTCGCTGGGACGAACCGGAAGGGAGACGTGATGTACCCGCTGCTGGCGACCGACCTGGAGCGTGGGAGGTGGATCGAGCGGACCGCCACCGAGCTCGCGGCGCTCGCGGCGCGCCATCGGGCAGAGCTCGACACGGCCAACCGGGCCGCGGCGTTTCCGCGCCCCATCTACGAGGAGCTCGGTCGACTCGGCTACCTGGCGCCGTTCGTCCCCACCGAGTTCGGCGGCCTCGGCGGCGGGGTGGCGGAGTACGTCGTCATCGAGGAGGAGGTCGGACGCCACGGGCTTGTCTCCGGGCAGGTGGCGGCGCAGGGGCAGCGGTGGCTCCTGGACTGGGGGACCGACCAGCAGAAGGACCGCTGGCTGCGCGGGATCGCCACGGGGACGCTCGTCTTCTCCGAGTCGATCAGCGAGCCGAATGCCGGCTCCTCGTTCAAGCGGATGGCCGCGCGCGCGACGCGGGACGGCGACGGCTGGATCCTCGACGGCGCCAAGACGCATGTGAACATGGGCGCGGACAGTGACGTGACCCTCTTCTACGCGAATGGGCCGGACGGGCTGACGAGCTTCCTGGTGGACATGGCGCTCCCCGGCATCTCGACCACGGTGACCGATCCCATCGGCCTGCGGCTGATCCGGACGGCCGATGTCGTGTTCGACCACGTTCGGGTCCCCGACTCGGCGCGGCTGGGACCCTCGGGCGCCGGGCTCAAGACGTTCCTCTCGACCTTCAACGTCAGCCGCCTGGGCAACGCGTCGGAGCTCATCGGTCTCGGCCGGCGGGCGCTGGAGCTCGGCCTCAGATACGCCAGCGAGCGGCAGGTGGGCGACAACGTCGTCACGGACTTCCAGGGGATCCAGTGGCTGGTGGCCGATGCCTGGGGCGCGCTCCACGCGGCATCGCTGGCACGGGACAACGCCGCGCTGGCCCACGAGCGCGGCGAGGACATCTCTCTGGCAACCAGCGTCGCCAAGCATCTCGCCATCCGGGCTGCGGAGCTCGCGTCAAGCACCTCGTACAGCCTGGTCGGAGGCCACGGCCTGTACTTCGACGAGCCGTACACGGAGATCGCCAACGAGATTCGCGTCCTGAAGGTGGCGGGCGGCTCGGCGGAGGTCCTGCGCAACTACATCGCGCGGCGAATCCTCAGGGATCCGGGGCACGAGGGGCTCGCGTGAGCGGAGCTCCCTTCCGGAACCTGGCTCGAGCCATCGCCACCCGGGCCGAGGCTCGCCCCGGCCTGCGCGTGGGCACCGTCGATGATCAGCTCCCCCTGGCCGACGCCCTCGCCCTGGCCGCTGGCCGCGCCCGCGACCTCCT
>CAYVLM010000189.1:0-4732 GCA_964452225.1 uncultured Steroidobacteraceae bacterium
TGTACCCCAGCGCCAGCAGGGCGTAGATGGCTCCGAGCGCCAGGCCGCCGAGCGCCAGGTAGCCCCAGTCCTGGGGGGTCAGCGATCCCTTCTGGATGGTGGCGTAGATGCCGGCGACGACGAAGATGACGACGACCACCCGCAGCAGCGCGAGCACGAGATCGACCACCGTGAGGTGGTCGTGCAGGCCGAGCAGCCGCCGCACCATCGTCATGGGTTCCCTCGCCTGGTGCCTGCCCCCGCCGAGTCGTCTTGGGCGAGCCTGAGAATCGGATGCGGGTGAGCCGAGAGCCGGCTCACCCGCATCGTCCTATCGCAGGAGTTCCGAGCCTGTACGAGCCTAGGACGTGGGCCAGATGCGCACGAACTTGCCGTTCTCGACCTTCGAGACGCTGATCTTCGGGTTCGCGCAGTCACCGTTCGCATCGCAGGACAGGGTGCCCGTGATGCCCTGGTAGCCGCTCGTGGCGAAGAACGCATCCCTCAGCGCCGTGCGCGGGATGTACAGGTTGCCGGAGCTGTCGGTGATGGCCACCTTCTCGATCGCGTCGAAGATCATGTTCGCCGCGTCGTAGGCGTGGGCATGGAAGACCGACAGGGTCTGGTCGGAACCGGAGATCTCCTTGTACTTGGGCAGGAAGGTCTGCTCGTAGAACGTGCCGGAGAACGCGAGGTCCGGTCCCGAGAGGACCATCCCCTCTGCGGCCGAACCGGCAGCCGAGAGGAAGTCCGGGGTCAGCAGGCCGTCAGCGCCAGCGAGCTGGGTGTTGGCCAGGCCCTGGATCTGCTTCGCCTGCTGGGTGATCAGCGCGCCCTCGGCGACGAAGATCGGGTAGTACAGCAGCTGGGGGTTCGTGGCGCCGATCTTGGTCAGCACTGCGTTGAAGTCTGTCTGTCCGACGGTGATCGCCTCGGTGTCGGTGGCGGTCCCGTTGCACTTGGACGCGAAGTTGTCCTTGAACACCTGCTGCAGCTGCTCGGCGTACGGGCTGCCGTCATGGATGGTGGCAGCGGTCGAGACCTTGAGCACGGTGCACGCGAACTCCGCCATGGCCGCGCCCTGGACCTTGTCGTTGTGCGCGGTGCGAGCGTAGAACGGCTGGTGGGTGGCCGGGTCGGTCAGGGACGGCGCCGTGTTCGACGGCGACACGATCAGGATGCCGGCCCCGCTGAGGATCTCGGCAGCCTTGACGCCGGCGCTCGAGCAGCTCGTGCCGACGACGGCCACGATGCTCGGGTCAGCCTTGAGCTGGTTCGCCGCCTGGGTGCCGCCATCGGCGGAGCAGCCGCTGTCGGCAATGGTGAGCTTCACGTCATGCCCGTCGACCTTGGGACGCAGGGCCAGGGCGACCTTGACGCCGTACTCCTGGTCCAGGCCGAGCGAGGAGTTCGCTCCGCTGATCACCGCGGCGAGTCCGAGGTTGATCGGGTCGCTCGGCGCGTACTCGACGCAGCCGAACTTGTCGGCGGCGCAGACGGTGGTGGGATCTTCCGCCATCGACCCGGCGGCCGATGCAGCCGCCGACGCGGCAGACGAGGCCGCGCTGCTTGCCGTGCCGCCGTTGTTGCTGGCACAGGCAGCCATGATGAGCGCCATCGCAGTCAGGATGGCACTCAAACGAAGAAGTTTGTGCATCCGGTCTCTCCTCCAGGTGACCTCGGTACGGCGCGCACGCGGGCGCGCAACCCCCGCGGAAAGGTGCCGCGCATGATAGCGGCGCCGGACCCGCCAAGGCAAGCATTCGAATGTGGCGCTTACGGCACGTGCTATCCTTCCGCGGGTACGTCATGCAGCGCTTCCGCTGCGTTTCGCTCCCGAGAGGCCCCATGGAGGTATCTGTCCGCAGCGCCCGCCTGACCGATGTCGACGCCGCCGTACGCGTGCTCACCGGGCATTCGATCGCCGGCGAAGCGGAACGGACCGATGCCGACAGCCTCCGTCACCTGCTCTTTGTTCCCGCGGCGACCGTGGTGGTTGCGACAGCGGAGCGCAGGCTCGTCGGCGTTGGAGTTCTCTCGATCCGTCCATCGGTACGCTCCGGTCCCTTCGTCGGCGTGGTCGACGAGCTGGGAACGGACAGCCCAGGGCCGGGGAGCGTCGCGGGCGCGGATGACGCCGCGCTCCGGGGCGAAGTTGCGAGCCGGGTGCTCGAACAGCTGATCGCCTCGGCGCGAAACAAGGGTTGCTCGCGCGTGGAGGTCACCGATCCTCTCGCCTCGGCGGAGCCGGCGCTTCTCGAGAAGGCCGGGTTCGAGCGGCAGGGGACGTTCCTGAGCCGCGCCATCGGTCTCGGAGGCTGAGCCTCACTCAGCCGGCCGATCGGCGCGCCGGAGCCGGGACGCCCGCGCCAACCACAGACCATTACATCAGGAGACAACAGCTCAAGTGAGCAAGAACGTGGCGCTCTTCATTGACGTCGCCAACATCTACTACGCCGCGCGCGGCCAGGACGTGGACGTCGACTACGTCGCGCTGCTCAAGCACGTGACCAAGGGCCGTGACCTCATCCGCGCGTATGCCTATTCCGGGCTCGACCCGGAGAACGAGAACCAGCGCAAGTTCCTCGATTTCCTCTCGAAGAACGACTACAAGGTCGTCCACAAGGACATCCGCAAGTTCGGCGACGGGCGGGTCAAGGCGAACCTCGACATCGAGCTCGTGGTGGACCTCTTCCGGCTCGCCCCGCGCATGGACATCGCGGTGATCGTCTCCGGGGACGGCGACTTCGCCTCGGCGATCCGCGCCCTCCAGGACGTGGGGGTGCGCTGCGAGGTGATCAGCTTCCGCCCGAACACCTCCTCCGACCTGATCGCGGTCGCCGACGAGTTCACCGACATCATGAAGATCACCGGCATCGGTCGGAGCAAGGGCTCCCGCCACATGAGCATGCCGGAGATGCCGGCCAAGGAGGTCAACCCCGAGTTCGGCTTCCGCGAGGCGTCCCGCGGGGTCGCCCAGGCGGCGATCGCCGCCCTCCGCGGGGACGAGAAGGCCGCGCGGCCGTCCCGCCGGCGAACGTCGAAGACCGCGGAGGTGGGCGCGTCTGCCCGGAGCGAGGCTGCCGGCGGCGAGCCGGCCGACGTCGCGGAGGCCGGCGGGAGCGGACCGGTCGAGCCGGCAGCACCGGCACAGAACGGCGAGGGCGGCCGTCGACGGCGTCGGCGTCGCGGTGGCCGTGGTCGGGGCCGCGGGCGACGGTCCGGGGAGCAGGCGGCACCGGCGGCCACCGGCGGCGACGCGGCGCCCGCAGCCGAGGGCGACATCGGCTGGGAGGAGTTCGACGACCTGTCGGAGCTCGGTGACCTGACCGACCTCGGAGAGCCCGGCGCTGAGCGCACGTACGCCTTCGAGGAGGCTGATTCCGAGACCCTCGCCGCGCTCGGTCTGGAGCGCCCCGAATCCGCCGGGGCTGACGAGGCTGCCGAACCGGCGACCGAGCCCGCCGGCGACCAGGCCAAGGCCGCGCCCAGGCGGCGCGCCACCCGCGGGAGGAAGACCGCCGCCGAGCCCGTGGCCGAAGCCACCGGCGACGAGGCCGCCCGCGGCGAGGCGGCCGAGGGGAGCGATGCCGGCGGGGCAGCTCCGGCGCCGGGCCGGCGGACGACCCGAGCCGGGGCCGGGTCGAGCCGACGACGCAAGACACCGGCGGCGGCGTCGGAGGAGCCGGCGTCGGAGCCCGGCGATGCTCAGGAGACCGCCGCGGCCTCCGG
Organism: uncultured Steroidobacteraceae bacterium; assembly: GCA_964452225.1. Classification (GTDB taxonomy): domain Bacteria; phylum Chloroflexota; class Limnocylindria; order QHBO01; family QHBO01; genus CAVXEH01. The sequence goes on from CAYVLM010000189.1 coordinate 3,712, forward strand.
GCGCAAGACTCGCAGCCGGAAGACGGCGAAGAGCGAGGCGGCGGGCGAGGGCGGGGACGAGACGCCGGCTGCGCGGGGCACCACGCGCCGCACCGGCACCCGCCGATCGTCGGCGACCGCCGCGAGGGCCGGACGCAAGGCGGGGTCCGGCTCGGACGCCGGGGGAACAGGGAACGACGCGCCCGGGGCGGAGAACGATGGGTCGACCGCCGATGAAGGGATCTGGCAGCGCTTCCGGTCAGGTCGCACCGGTTCACGGGGCGCGCGCAAGAGCTGACGGCGTCGTCCCGGGATGATGAGAAGGCCGGCCGCACTGGGCCGGCCTTCCCCGTCTCTGCCCGTCCCGTCAGGCGCTGGCGACGTCCTCGCCCTCCGCGGCCTTCGTGACCGTCTCGGCCTGCTCCCCGGCGCCGTTGCCTGAGCTCGGCTCGTCCGCGACCGGGCTCTCGCCCGTCGGCTGCACCTCGCGCATGAGGTCCTCGGGACGCTGGAACAGGGGGACCCAGTCGCCGGCGCCCTCCGCGGCGGTCCGGGCCCGGGTCGCCAGCTGGTCACGGACCTCGCGCCCCGCGCGCGGCGTGGTCAGCAGGGCAACGATGGCGCCGCCAACGGCCCCCACGATCACGCCGAGGACGAACGTGCGCCAGCGTCGTTCCTCGCGACGTCGCAGGCCGAGCCTGGCCCGCATCTCCTCCATGAGCTCCTTCGAGACCGGCACCGATCCGCCTGCCGCGGCCAGCGCCGCGCTCCGGCTGCGGAGGGCGTTCCGCAGGGCCGGGCGCAGCTGAGAACGCCAGGTGGTCCGGCCCCAGCGCAGGGCATCGCGCTGGAACCGATCCGCAGCGCGGGCGACCTCGGCTCGCTGCGGTCCTGACTCCTTCCAGGTCTCGGTTGCCATCTCCGAGGTTCGTCCGGCGACGGTCTCCGCCGCCTCCGAGATCGCAGCCGCCATCTCCCGCCCGCGCGCCGCAACCTGCTCCCGAGTCGCCGTGTCGAGGGCCCGGTCCACGAGGGAGCGGAT
>CAYVLM010000190.1:0-4712 GCA_964452225.1 uncultured Steroidobacteraceae bacterium
CGCGCCGGAGAGCGCCATCGGCCGCTCGGGTACCTCCGGCGCAGGGAACGCGTCCGCATCCACCGTCGCGAGCGTGGTGGCGATCTCCTTGTCGGTCAGGACGAAGACCGGGCACCGGAACCGCTCGGCGAGCGCGAATGCCTTCGCGGTCAAGGTGTAGCACTCGGCCACGGTGCTGGGGGCAAGGGCGATGATCGGGTACCCCCCGGACGTGCCCCAGCGCACGAGCTGCACGTCTCCCTGCCCCACGGTCGTGGCGCCCCCGGTCGCGGGGCCCAGGCGCTGGACGTCCACGATGACGAGCGGCACCTCGCCCATCACCGCGAGGCCGATGTTCTCCGAATACAGGCTCATGCCGGGTCCGCTCGTCGCGGTCATGGCCCGGGCGCCGGTCATGGCCGCGCCGATGCACATTCCGATCGAGGCGATCTCGTCCTCGCCCTGGATCGCGATGCCGCCGCGCGCCGGCAGCTCGCGCATCATCGCCATCAGGATCCCCGAGGCGGGGGTGATCGGGTAGCCGGCGAAGAACGTGCAGCCGGCAGCCAGGGCGCCGCGCACGATGGCGCTGCTCCCGTCGAGGTACTCGCGCACCGGCGCCCGGCGCGTGGCGGCGTCGGTCGTCACTGCGGCGTGGGGCATCACCGATCCGCTAAACGGCCATCCCCTGGTCTTCGAGCGCCGTCTCGATGGCGGCCTGCAGCTGCTCGGGAGCCGGATCGGAGCCGAGCGGGACGACGCGCTCCGGTCCCTCGTGCTCGACCCAGTCGAGCGACGAGTCGACCGAGGTGAGCACCACGGGCAGGTCGGCATAGACGTCGCGGAGGCGTTCCACCAGGTGGTGGCCTCCCGCGCTGTCGCCGGCGACCCACGCGTCGTAGACGAGCACGTCGGCCCGGTCGACGAGCGGGCAGGGGAGATCCTTGACCACCGGGCACGGCTCCTGCTCGGGGCCGCCGCACTGCTCGGTTTCATACCCCCGGCCGCGGAGGTCGGCGGCTATCTGGTCCGCGACACCGTGGTCGCGGTGGACGATGAGGACTCGGGTCATGGCCTTCGTTCTCCTGCGGCGACGTCGCGGCGGATCTTCCCGGGCGACCATCGCCGATCTCGGTATGCTCAGGCTGGGGCCGATTTGGAGGCGCGCACCAGTGACATCGGTCACCGGTTCGCGGGCCGAGCGGCAGGAGTCGTGGGAGAGAATGTTGGCGAGTCTTCATCGGGTCCTGCCGTGAGATTCAGGTGACGCTGGTAAACCAGCGGCGTGTCCCAGGCGTCGTGGCCCCTGACCTGTCCTCGAGGCGAGGGTGCGGGGATGGCGCTGCGGACCGCCGTCGCTGCCAGCGCTGGCGTTCCAGCACAGAGGCCGCCGACCGACCGTGAACGACTCGCAGCCGACGGACCGATCAGCAGAGCCCGCGCCCGAACCCGCACCGGCGCCGGGGCCGGGGACCGCGCGGGGTCGGTCGTCGATGGTGGTCACCGCCAGCCTGATCCTGGTGGCCGGCAACCTGGCGAGCCGGGTGCTCGGCTGGGCTCGCCTGGCCATCATCGGCGCGCAGTTCGGGACCTCGAGGGAGCTGGACGCCTATCTGGCGGCATTCCGCATCCCGGACACGATCTTCCAGCTCGTGGTGGCGGGGACGCTGTTCACGGCGTTCATCCCCGTCTTCGTCAGCTACCGGGCCCGGGACGACGAGGCGGAGGCCTGGCGAGTCGCGAGCAGCGTGGTGAACCTCGTGGTGCTGAGCCTCGCCGTTCTCTCGCTCCTGATGGCGCTCTTCGCCCCGTGGCTCGTGCCCCTGGTGGCGCCGGGCTTCGATGCGCCGACCACCGAGCTCACGGTGCGCCTGACGCGGCTGATGCTGCTGAGCCCGTTCTTCATCGGGCTTGGCGCGGTGGTGAGCGCGATCCTGAACGGCTACGACGAGTTCGCGGTGCCGACCCTGGCGCCGCTCGTCTACAACCTCGCGATCATCGCCGCGGCCGTCTTCCTGGCGCCGATCATCGGCGTGGAGGCGCTGGCGATCGGCGTGGTGGTGGGGGCGCTCGGCCACCTGCTGGTGCAGCTGCCGAAGCTCCTTCGGCTCGGCGGGCGCTACGAGCTGATCGTCCACCTGCGCCACCCGGGGGTGGTCGAGGTGGCACGGCTGATGGCGCCGCGGACGCTCGGCCTCGCCGCCACGCAGGCGAACTTCATCATCAGCACCGCCCTGGCCAGCTCCCTGCCGATCGGCAGCGTGACGAACTTCAACTACGCGTTCCAGCTCTCCCAGGTGCCGGTGGCGCTGGTCGGGGTGAGCGTGGCGGTGGCGCTCTTCCCGACCCTGTCCCACACGGCCGCCGTGGGTCAGGTCGGCGAGGTCCGGCGCCAGGTGGCGGGCAGCCTCCGCATCATGTTCTTCGTCGCGGCGCCGCTGACCGCGATCATGGTCGTGCTGCACGAGCCGACGACCGCGGTCTTCTACCAGTACGGCGCCTTTGGGTCGCAGGCGGCGGCGGACACCGCCAACGCGCTCCTCTACTTCAGCCTGGCCCTCTTCGCGCACAGCTGGGTGCAGGTGGTGGCGCGGGCGTTCTACGCGCTCCACGACAGCCGGACCCCGGTGATCTGGGCGGTCGTCGCGGTGGCCGCCAACATCGGGCTTATGCTCTGGCTGGTGGGTCCCATGGGCGTCTCGGGCCTGGCGCTGGCGCTCTCGATCAGCTCGGTGATCGAGGTCGGCGGCCTGCTCTGGCAGCTGCACCGACGACTGGGGTCCATCGACCTCGGCGGGATCGGCCGGGCGGCGCTGCTGGCCACCCTGGCGGCGACCCTGGCGGCCCTCGTCATGCTGGCGGGCCTGGAGCTCGTCACGACCGCCGCTCCCGGGCTGCTGACCGGTGGGCTCACCCGCATCGGCGTGCTCCTGGTCCTCGGCGGCGCCGGCACGCTCGCGTACCTCGGGGGATCGGTGCTCCTGCGGATCGAGGAGCTTCCACGCACCTGGCAGCTGCTGCGGCGGTTGCGCCCCGGGTCGTGAAGGTGGGTCGCTGAGATGTGCGGGATCGCGGGGTTCGTCGGCTCGCCGTCCGAGGAGATCCTCGGCGCAATGTCGCGCTCCATGCGCCATCGGGGGCCCGACGATCACGGCCAGGTCAGCTCGCCGTGGGCCACCATCGCCAGCCGGCGGCTGGCGATCATCGACCTGGCCGGCGGGCACCAGCCGATGTCGACCGCCGCGGGACGGGTGCACATCGCCTACAACGGCGAGGTCTACAACTTCCGGGAGCTGCGCGAGGAGCTGCGCGGCCGCGGCGCCACGTTCGACACGGACGCCGACACCGAGGTGGTCCTCAAGGCGTACGAGCTCGACGGGCCCGCGAGCTTCGCGCGGCTGAACGGGATGTTCGCCTTCGCCCTCCTCGACCTGCGAGGGTCGGAGCCGCAGCTGCTGCTCGTGCGCGACCAGTTCGGGATCAAGCCGCTCTACCACGCCACGATGGACGAGCGCCTGCTCTTCGGCTCCGAGATCCGGACCCTCCTGGCGGCGCCGGGGTTCGTCGCGAGACCGAACACCCAGGCCGTCGTGGACTACCTGAGCCTGGGCCTGCACGATCATGACGCGGAAACGTTCTTCTCACAGATTCGATCGGTCCCCGCCGCGCACTTTCTGACGGTGCGTCCGGGTGGCACGAGCGAGACGCGCTACTGGGAGCCGCACCTCTCCGAGGACGGCGACCCCGATCCGGCGACCTTCTACCGCCTCTTCCGCAGCGCCGTCGAGCGGCGGCTCGTGTCCGAGGTCCCGGTCGGCTCCTGCCTCTCCGGTGGCCTTGACTCGTCATCGATCGTCTGCGCCGTGGACGAGCTGCTCCGCGAGCACGCGCCGGACGCGGCGTCGGTGGGGGATCGGCTCAAGACGTTCTCGGCCGTCTTCCCGGGTGATCCCATTGACGAGCGCGGCTGGATCGACACCGTCCTGGGCGTCACGCAGGCCGAGCCCCACTTCACCGCGCCCGAGTCGTGGCAGCTGATCCGGGACCTGGGGGACTTCGCCTGGACCCTCGAGCAGCCGGTCGTCAGCTCGGGTCCCTACGCCCAGTGGGCGGTCATGAAGCTTGCGCAGGGACGGGTGAAGGTGCTGCTGGACGGCCAGGGCGGCGACGAGCTGCTCGGCGGCTACGTCCCGTACCGCTTCGTCTACCTGCGCCAGCTGCTGCGCGAGCGGCGCTTCGGCCAGATGCTCCGGCAGGGGCTCACCGGGCTCGAGCTTCGCGCGCTCCTCCGACGCTACGTCAGGCCCTGGGGACAGGCGCGCCTGGATCCGGCCCGATACCTGCGGGACCGACCGAGCCCTCCGGACCACCTGCCTCCCGCCCGGACGCAGGACCATCTCAAGCGGCGGCTGCTGCAGGACCTCACCACGTACAGCCTCCCATCGCTCCTGCGCTACGAGGACCGCATCTCGATGTCGCGGTCGATCGAGTCGCGGGTTCCCTTCCTTGACCTGGAGCTGGTCGAGCACGTCCTCTCGCTGCCGGCCGATGCCATCATGCGCGGCCGCCTCAGCCGGGCCATCTTCCGCGAAGCGATCCGGGGCCACGTCCCCGAGCAGGTGCGGACCCGGCGCAAGAAGATCGGGTTCACGACGCCGGAGATGCGGTGGCTGACGCGTGAGCGGCAGGCGGTGCGGGGCGTCTTCCGCTCCCCGAGCTTCCTCGCGCGCCCG
>CAYVLM010000191.1:0-4693 GCA_964452225.1 uncultured Steroidobacteraceae bacterium
GTGCCCAGCGCGATGACCGCACCGCCGATGGCACGCAACGTGGTGACCTCGCCGGCGCCAAGGGCCTGCGCATCGGCCAGGCGTTCCCATGTCCTGCCATCGAGCGAGCGCCAGATCTCGGAGCGGCCGTCACCGGTGAGCGCAGCCGCCAGGAAGGCGCCGGACCCGTCGGCGGTGGCCACGATGGCGTTGAACTCGGCCGGAGCGTCGTAGGCCTCGTACTGCAGCCCGTCCGTCGAGGTCCACAGCTCGGGCCACAGCCCTACCTCGCCGGTCGCGCGCGGCGAGCTGGTCGTTTCGCCGAGGACAAGCAGGCGGTCAGCGGTGGCCGCCGCTGATTCCATGGCCCCCGCGGCAAAGCTGGACTGGTCCGGCAGGCGCACCCAGCCGGTGGTGTCTCGGTACCAGACCGCGGCGCTCGTCTCCACCACGCACCCCACCCCGTTGCAGCTGCCCGTCTCCGCGCCGCCCACCACGATGAGCGTGCCCCGGAACGCCACCACGTCGTGCGGGTTGCCGCGAGGCCGCAGGATCCCCTGCGGCAGGTCCGCCCGGTCCCACGTCTGGTAGATATCGGCGGCCGGCAGTCCGGGCGAGCCACTGGCCCGGGCGGTCGCGCTCGGCTCCGGCGAGCTCCCCGCGGGCGAGACCCACGCGGTTGGCGGGCTCTGCTGCTCGGGGGCGTTCCCCGCGGCCAACAGGCGGCCATCGCGGGCGAGCACGACGTTGATTCCGCCGCTGCCCCACGCACCACCGTTGGGGCTCAGCGCGTGCCATTCCCAGGTGACGCCGTCGATCGATGTCACCACTCCCTCGTGGTCGATCACGACCTGCGTTGCGACCAGGCCGCGGCTCGAGGTCGCCACCTGCCACCCGCCCTGCGCACCCGGAGGGAGCGACGCCTCGGTCCACGTCGCACCATCGTCGGTTGAACGCCAGATCCGATCTCCGACTGCGATCCATGCGCCGTCGAACCATGTGACGTCGTCGGCGCCGTGTGCGCTGATGCCGCCCTCCGCGGACACGCGCGTCCAGCTGACCCCGTCGTGCGAGACGAGGACGGCGAGACCGGGTGGGGACTGGCTGGCGATCTGGCCCACCGCCATCAGCGTTCCACCGTGCTGCGCAACGCCCAGCAGCACTCCAGATCCGGACAGTGCGGCCTGTGCCTGGTCGACGACCTGCCAGGACAGCCCATCGGTCGAGGTCCAGATCGTGGGAGGCTTCTGTCCGGTGCCCCCGAGGCCAACGGCGACGTACCCGGGACCGCCGGCGACCACGTCCTTCACCCAGCCACCGGTGGCGGGGCTCCCGTCGCTCTCCACCCAGGTGGCCCCGCCGTCAGTCGAGGTGAACGCAACCGAAAGTGGCTGACCCAGGCTCGCCCCGTCATCGCTGCCGGCCGAGTACGCGCGGCCCATCGCCACCAGGGTGCCCCCGGCCTGGAAGACCGGACCGAGGTCGCTGACCAAGGCGGGCGAGGTGTCGGTCAGCACCACATCGGACCGGTGCCAGGTGACCCAGTCGTCGGAGTACCAGGCCGCCGGGCCAAAGCCGTCCGCGGACGGTCCCGTAGCCGGGGCCTTCCCGGTCAGCACCACGCGGTCGGGGCCGGCGAACCCGCCGAGGACGGCCCGGTCGGCCGACGCGTCGACCGTCACCTGCTGCCACGACTGCCCGAACGGCTCCGCTGATCCGGATGGTGACGGCGCCGGGCTGTGGGCGGCGTTGAACAAGCCGGACGAGCCGATGCCGATCCCGACCGCCAGGGCCGCGACCACCACCGCGGCCACCGCCGCGTACCTCGGCCACGCCGGCGTCAGCGGATGGGCGGCCAGCCACGCGGCAGGACCGCGTCGCTGCTGGGTGGCGGCGATCTGCCTGCGCACCCGCCCCCCGGCAGATGGACGCGGGGCAGGCGCGATCGACTCGAGGCGCTCGGTCAGCCGCTCCTCGAGCTCGCGCAGCTCCTCGGGGTCGAAGCGGATGCTCATCGCGTCCCCTCCTCCGCCCGCCGGGACGGGACGCCGCGCGCCTCCGCGGCCAGCGCGGCGCGCAGCGCGTCCAGGGCACGGAAGATCCTCGACTTCACCGTGCCGAGCGGCAGGCCGGTCGCCACGGCGACCTCGGCATCGGTCAGGCCAAGGTAGTAGCGCAGGGCGATGACGGTGCGCTGCTCATCAGTCAGGTGGCGCAGGCCACGCTCGAGCTCGTCCCGGTCCTCCAGGCGGCCCTCCGCTCCGGTCGCCGGCCCGGCGCGGTCCGAGAGCAGCTCCACCTCGGTCAGCTCATGCCGATGCCGGCGCTGCTGGTCCGTGCAGGCCCGGACCAGCAGCCGATGGAGCCAGGCGTCGAAACGGTCCGGGTCCCGCAGGCCGGGCAGGTTGCGCCAGGCACGGACCAGGGCATCCTGGGCGGCGTCCTCCGCCCAGCCGCGGTCCCGCAGGATCAGGCCGGCGGTGCCCACCAGGCGCGCGTGCGTCCGGTCCACGAGGACACTGAACGCGTCGCGACTCCCGAGCATCGCCTGCTGCACCAGCTCCCTGCTCAAGGTCCCTCCCACGCGGCTTCCCCCGCTCACCGCACCAGATCAGTCGCGGATGGCGGCCGGATCGGTTCCATCTTCGTCCCGGGGGCCGGGGGCGGGACGGGCCATGTGTCATTGGCGACGCCTGTCCGGCCGCCGCCATCCTGCCATTCGTCGCTCGCCAGCAGCGCCAGGTTCGGTCTCCGCCCGGGCTTCGGCGCCTCCACGGTGCTCCCGAGCGTGGAACCGTGCGGGCTGGCCCGATCAACGCTGCGATTCCAGCCCTAAGGTTGCTCATTGCAGCGGAATGGCAGGGAACCTGCCTGGGCTCCCGGGCGGTCTCTCGCGGTGCGCGATCCAGATGGAGGGCGGTGGACACGGCCCTTTCGGCGGACCGGTGTCCCCCGACTTGTCACCTGCTGCGGTGGTGCGCGCTAAACGAGTCGGCGGCCGACAGGTCGGTCGCTGGGGGCCCGGCTGAGCGTGGGAAACGGCTGAAGCGGTCGACCGCATGGAGCTGGACCTGTCCAACGCGCACCAGAACGGCATATGAGGAGTCCAGCTGCGGATGGGTCAGCCCCGATGGGTCTGGGGCAGCCACCCGCCGCGCGATCGGCGGCCGCGCCGTACGGTAGAATCGAGCGTGGGCCGCGCGGGCGCGTGCGGACCCGATCCTGCTGCACAGGAGCTGAACCCTGGACATCACCAGCGTCCTCTTCGTTGTGCTCGCCATCGGCATCGTCGGTGGCGGTCTGGCAGTGGTCACGCTGCGCAACGTGATCCACTCCGCCGTCGCGATGATGGTCTGCTTTGGATCGCTGGCCGGGATGTACGCCCTGCTCGGCGCGCCGATCATCGCGGCCGCCCAGGTCCTCATCTACCTGGGCGCCATCAGCGTGCTGATCCTGTTCGCCATCATGCTCACCCAGGCGGGTGATGCCAGCCTGCCGGCGCCGTTCCACCGCCAGGCTCCGGTGGCCGTGCTCATCGCGGTCGTCGTCGTGGGTCTCGCCAGCTGGGCGGCGCTGAGCACGAACTGGGGCGCGGCCGGGGCGGCGGTGGCGGTCGCCGTGGACGCCATCGGCCAGGCGCTCTTCACGACCTACGCGCTGCCGTTCGAGATCATCGGCTTCCTCCTCCTCGCCGCGATCATCGGTGCCATCTTCCTGGCCCGCCGGCCGGAAGAGGACGAGCGGGCGAACTAGGCCGATGCCGTCCCTTCAGGCCTACCTGGTCGTCTCCGCGCTCCTGTTCGGCATTGGCGCCTTCGGGTTCATGGCGCGCCGCAACGCGATCCTGATGCTCATCTCGATCGAGCTGATGCTCAACAGCGTCAACCTGAGCCTGGTGGCGTTCAACGCCTACCTGCCGAGCGCGCAGAACGCCGGCGCCGTCTTCGCCCTGATGATCATGGCGGTCGCCGCCGCGGAGGCCACGGTCGGCCTGGCGCTGGTGATCGCCATCATCCGCACCCGTCAGACCCCGGAGGTCGACGAGTACCACGACCTCAAGGAATAGCAGGACGTCGTGGACCTGATCGTCGTCCTCATTCCCGCACTGCCGCTCGCCGGCTTCCTGTTCACCGTCCTCGTCGGGCCCTACCTCGACCACGTGCCGGTGCACGACCACGGCAGCCACGAAGACGAGCACCACGGCGAGCACGGGGATGCGTCCGAGGGGCATGACGCCCACGCTGCGGTCGACGACTCAGGCTTCCGCACCATCCCCTCCGAGGAGGAGCAGGCCCGCACTTCCCCCCACGCCGGGCACGACGACGACCTGGCCAACGCCAACGGCGCCGACGGCGTCATCCCCCCGGAGCTCTCCGACGGCCGCGGGCAGACGGGACACGTCACGCCGGGCGGCGAGCAGCCGCGCTACCGCTCGTGGATGGTGCCGACCGTCCTGGTCGGCATCGGCTGGGTCCTGTCCATGGTGGTCTTCGCCAACGTCATCTTCGGCGGCCACACCTACCCGGTGCGGCTCTACGAGTGGATGGCCGCCGGCAGCTTCAGCGTGGACATCAGCTTCCAGGTGGATCAGCTGAGCGCCATGGTGCTGCTGGTGGTCAGCACGGTCGGGTTCCTGATCCACGTCTACAGCATCGGCTACATGAACGGCGACCGGGGGATGTGGCGCTTCTTCGCCTACCTGAACCTGTTCATG
>CAYVLM010000192.1:0-4675 GCA_964452225.1 uncultured Steroidobacteraceae bacterium
AGCAGCTCCTCGCGGCGGGTGCCTGAGCGAAGGACGTCGATGGCGGGGAAGATCCGCTTCTCGGACAGCTTTCGGTCCAGCGCGAGCTCCATGTTGCCGGTTCCCTTGAACTCCTCGTAGATGACGTCGTCCATCCGGGAGCCGGTGTCCACGAGGCAGGTGGCGATGATCGTCAGCGATCCGCCGTGCTCGATGTTCCGCGCCGCGCCGAAGAAGCGCTTGGGCGGATACAGGGCAACCGGGTCGACGCCGCCAGAGAGCGTCTTGCCCGATGCCGGCAGCGCCAGGTTGTAGGCGCGCGCCAGCCGGGTTATCGAGTCCAGGAGGACCACCACGTCGCGGCCCGTCTCGACCTGGCGCTTGGCGATCTCGAGCGCCATCTCGGCGACGCGGGTGTGGTTCTCGGTCGGCTCGTCGAAGGTCGAGGCATAGATCTCGCCCTTCACCGAGCGCTGCATGTCGGTGACCTCCTCGGGGCGCTCGCCGATGAGCGCGACCATGAGGAGGGTCTCCGGGTAGTTCTCGGTGATCCCGTGCGCAATCTGCTTGAGCACGGTGGTCTTGCCGGCCTTGGCCGGCGACAGGATCAGCCCGCGCTGGCCCTTCCCGATGGGGGCGATCAGGTTGATCAGCCGCTGGGTGAGGTTCTTCTGGTCGATCTCCAGGTCGAACATGTCGTCCGGGAACACGGGGACGAGGGAGTCGAAGTAGGGCCGGCGCTTGGCGGTCTCGGGATCAACGCCGTTGACGGTGTCGACCCGCAGGAGACCCCAGTACTTCTCCTGGTCCTTGGGTGGCCGCGTCTGTCCGGTGACCTTGTCCCCGGTGCGCAGGCCGAAGCGCCGGACCTGGCTGGAGCTGACGTAGATGTCGTCGGACGACGGCATCACCCCGTGGCGACGGAGGAATCCGAAGCCCTCGTCCACGATCTCGAGGATGCCATCCGCGACGCCGGGCTGGCCGTTCTGCTCCGGGGACTTGCGAGCCGGTGCCAGCGGCACCGCGTCGAGGAGCTTGAGGACGAGGTCCTGGTGCTCCAGCTCCTCGAAGCCCTCGATCCCGTGCTCGCCGGCGAGCTCCCGCAGCTCGTCCACCGGCTTGGCCTGGAGCTCCGCGAGGGTCAGCGGCTCCATTGGTCCGTCGTCCTCGGTGGGGAAGGGGCCGGCGTAGATGCTCGAGTAGCCGCCGGACATGTAGTCCGGGCGACGGCGGGTGTAGGACTGGCGCTGGGCGGGGCGGCGGGCGCCGCCATCGGGACGACGCCGCGAGCGGTTGCGGCGCTGGGGCCGCGCTTCGTCGTTCATGGACGCCTCGTCTGAGGGGATTGCTTCATTGAGCTCTGACGAACCTCGGTGAGAGAGTCGATGGGTGCCGTCCCGGCCGGCCGTGGCCGGACGGCGGTGGATCCGCGCTCGGGGCCGGCACCATAGGCCGGCGTGGAGGACGGATGAATGTGTGGAGCCACCCGGAACGGGGGCTGGCAACGGGGTGACGCGCGACGGTCACACGGTCAGATCTTGCGGGTCCCTGCTCGCGTGGTGAAGTTGGGCCCGCCGTATCCGCTCATCTCGCCGATGAGCTGCGTCCGGATCTTGCGCAGGGCCGGCCGCCAGTCCAGGCCATCATACCCGAGGTGCGCAATAACGCGCTCGGCGTTCCATCCCAGGCCGCGGGCGAAGAGCCCGCGGAGCTCGGCGCCGGCCGCCGCGGACGTCCACCACTCCGCACCATGGCGCGCGGCCAGCGCTTCGCCAAGCGTTCCGGCCAGCATCATGGCCCGCAGGTAGCTGCCGGCGTACATGTTGTCGTCGATCGAGAGGTACAGCTCCTCAGGCACCCGGACCCCGGTCAGCAGCCCGACGCTGCCCGCGAAGGTGGCCCGCTCCACCGCGTCCGGGCCGCCTCGGTGCAGGCTCAGCTCGTACAGATGCGTCGCACCGAGCCTCCTCAGCCGGTGCAAGGTGAAGAAGGCGAAGAAGTCGGCAAAGGCCAGTGCATCGTCGGGCGCCATCCCGAGCTGCTCGCCGAGCCAGGCCGACTCGCCCAGCAGATGCTCGGCGAGCATCGCGTACCCCTCGGTCACGCTCATGTCCCCGATCAGCCGCTCTCCGGCTGGCAACTCCCGGTCGACCTCGAGAAAGTGCGCGAGGTGGCCCGCCTCGTGCAGCATGGAACCGTAGTCGTCCCAGCCTCCCCGGGGATTGATTACCAGGCGAACGTCATCCGGGGCTCGCACGATCGAGCAGAAGGCGCGCGGCGACTTGTGCGGCCGCGCATCGAGGTCGAGCGTGGCGCCCTGCCGGCCGGCGAGCCGGATCCCGAGCCCGTCGAACGTGGACTCCATCACCGCCACCAGGCGACGCGCCGGGAACCAGCCATCCCAGCCGGGGCCGCGGAGCAGGTACCAGGCGTCCGCGTGGGTGCCGTCGCCCTGCTCGATGCCGATGGAGCCCATGGCCCGCCGCATGGCCGCGTAGTACCCGGTCTCGGTGGCGACCAGCGCCTGGCGAACCTCGACGCCGAGCTGCTCAGGGTCCCAGCCACGGGTCCGGTGCACGAGCGCCACCTGGTCCGCGTAGCCGAGCTCCTGGGCGATCCGATGCCGCAGCTCCAGGCGCTCGCGGCGGAGGGGGTTGATCGCCTCCACCGCCTGGAGCCACGACTCGAAGAGGCCGTTCCGGGCCGCCCGGTCGCTCATCTCCGCGATTCGAGGCTGCGCGGCGTGGTAGGTGATCGCCTCGCCGCGCCACATGATCACCGCGCGGCTCTCCGCGGTGCCGATGGCATCGGTCAGCGGCGCGGACTGCCGCTCCAGGTAGCCGTCGGTGGCGAACGCCAGGAGGGCTCGGTTGCGCTCGAGCTCGTCGCCGCCCCTGTCGACCAGCTCGCCGAGCGCCTCGACGGTCGACCGCTCGAAGAGCTCCGCGTTCCTCTCGTAGATCGGAGCCAGCGCCAGCTCATCGGTCAGGCCCGCACCGTGGCGGTACTGCTCTTCCTCGGCCTGCGCCAGGAGCTCCTCGACGCGCCGCTCGTAGGCGTTGCGGTCGAACGCCTTCACCGCGGATCGGCTGCCGCTGCGGGACGCCATCGGCTCAGGAGGCCACGCCGGGGGCGGTGGTCTCGGTCTCCACCGGGCTGGCCGCCTCCCGCGGCTCGGCCAGGAGACCGCTGCGGCGGGCGGCCGCGCCGATGAAGTCGCGGAAGAGCGGGTGCGGCCGGTTGGGCCGGCTCCGCAGCTCGGGATGGGCCTGGGTCGCCACGAACCACGGATGGTTGCGCAGCTCGACGTACTCGACCAGCCGGCCGTCCGGCGAGACGCCCGAGAACCACATCCCGGCCTCGCCCAGACGCTCGCGGTAGCCGTTGTTCACCTCGAACCGGTGTCGATGCCGGTCGTAGGCGATCTCGGCGCCGTAGGCCGCGCGGACCAGGCTGCCCTCCTCGAGGCGCGCGGGGTACAGGCCCAGGCGCATGGTCCCGCCCTTGTCGGCCACGTCGTGCTGGTCCGGCATCAGGTCGATCACCGGGTTGGCGGTGAAGACGTTGAACTCGCTCGAGTTGGCATCCTCGGTCTCGAGCACCTCGCGGGCGAACTCGATGACGGCGCACTGGAGCCCCAGGCAGAGGCCCAGGAACGGGACGCCGTTCACGCGGGCCCAGCGGATGGCGCGAATCTTGCCTTCCACGCCGCGGTATCCGAACCCGCCGGGAACCAGGACGCCCGCGACCCCCTTGAGCTCGCGCGACACCTCGTCCGGCTCGAGCCGCTCCAGGTGCTCGCTCCGTATCCAGCGCACCCGGACATCGACCCGATGGTGGAGCGCGGCGTGCTTGAGCGCCTCGGTGACGCTGATGTAGGCGTCGGGCAGCTCGGTGTACTTGCCGACGATCGCGACCTCGAGCTCGGGCCGCGGGGCGCGGATCCGCTCGACGAGCTCCTGCCACTCGTGGAGGTCCGGCTCGCCCGCCGGGATCTCCAGCTCGCGAACCAGGAGCTTCCCGAGGCCGGCGCGCTCGAGCTGCAGCGGAACCTCGTAGATGCTGCGTGCCGTGCGCAACGGGATGACCGCATGGACGTCGACATCGGTGAAGAGGGCGACCTTGTCCAGGATCTCGTCCTCGACCGGCTCATCGCTGCGGAGGATGATCACGTCCGGCTGCACGCCGATGCCGCGCAGGGTGCTCACCGAGTGCTGCGTGGGCTTGGTCTTGAGCTCGCCGGTGGCGCCGATGTGGGGCAGCCACGTGACGTGGACGTACAGCACGTTGCGCCGCCCGACGTCCTTGCGCATCTGGCGGATCGCCTCGAGGAACGGAAGCGACTCGATGTCGCCGACGGTACCACCCACCTCCACGATCACCACGCCGTGGGCGGCCAGCCCGCTCCCGGCCACGCTGCCGGTGCCGTCGCGGGCGACCCGCTGGATCCGCTCCTTGATCTCGTTGGTGATGTGCGGAATCACCTGCACCGTGCCACCCAGGTAGTCGCCGCGGCGCTCCTTGGCGATCACCGCGGAGTAGATGCGGCCGGTCGTCACGTTGCTGGCCTGCGACAGGTTCTCGTCGATGAAGCGCTCGTAGTGACCCAGGTCCAGGTCGGTCTCCGCGCCGTCGTCGGTGACGAAGACCTCGCCGTGCTGGTAGGGCGACATGGTCCCGGGGTCTCGACCCCGGG
>CAYVLM010000193.1:0-4655 GCA_964452225.1 uncultured Steroidobacteraceae bacterium
GGTCGCCCAGCTGGGCGAAGCGCTGAACGTGGAGGGGCTGTGATGTCTTCGACGGAGCGCCAGCACACGGTCCGCGGCCGGGCGTCGTCCGGCGCCGGCGCGCGCCCCAGGATCGGCGTCGCCAAGCTCACCTCCTGCGATGGCTGCCAGCTGACCCTGCTGGACCTGGAGGACCACCTGCTCCAGATCGCGGACGCGTTCGAGCTGGTGGAGTTCCCGGAGGCCACCTCGAACCGCTCGAGCGGCCCCTACGACGTGCTGCTGGTCGAGGGCTCGGTCAGCACTCCCGAGCAGGCCGACTGGATCGTCGAGCTCCGGCGGCGCGCCGGGCTGCTCGTCACCATCGGTGCCTGCGCGACGGCCGGGGGCATCCAGGCCCTGCGCAACTGGGGCAACGAGCCCGCCTGGCGCGCATCGGTCTACCCGCGCCCCGAGCTTCTCGAGACCCTGGCAACGAGCACGCCGGTGAGCGACCACGTGGCCGTGGATGCCGAGCTGCGAGGCTGCCCGATTGATCCGGGCCAGCTGCTGGAGCTCCTGGCGGCGGTGCGCACCGGGCGCCGGCCGCAGCTCGCCGACGAGGCGGTCTGCCTGGCCTGCAAGCGACGCGGGACCGTCTGCGTGGTCGTCGCGCGCGGCATTCCCTGCCTGGGGCCGGTGACCCAGACCGGCTGCGGCGCCATCTGCCCTGCCTACGGCCGGGGCTGCTACGCCTGCTTCGGCCCCCGCGAGCAGCCCAACCTCGAGTCCCTCGTGAGCTGGTTCACGGAGCACGGCGTCGACCCGGCGAGCGCCGAGCGGCTCTTCGCCGGGTTCACCGGCTACGCGCCGCCCTTCCGCGAGGCGGCGGGCGCGGCGACCCGCCGGGCGCACGGCGAGGAGGGATCGTCCCATGCCTGAGCCGCGCGATGGCGAGGTCCGCTACGAGGTCGACGAGCTGACCCGCGTCGAGGGGGAGGGATCGCTCCGCCTGGTCGTCCGTGACGGGGAGGTGATCTCCGCCCAGCTGGCCATCTTCGAGGCACCGCGCTACTTCGAGCAGCTCGTGGTGGGGCGCACGCCGGACGAGGTGATCGACATCGTGGCCCGCATCTGCGGGATCTGCCCGGTCGCCTACCAGATGAGCGCCGTCCACGCCTTCGAGGACCTCTTCGGCGTGACCGTCGACCCGACGGTCCGTGCGCTGCGCCGCCTCCTCTACTGCGGCGAGTGGATCGAGAGCCACGCGCTCCATGTCTACCTGCTCCACGCGCCCGACTTCCTCGGCTATCCGAGCGTGCTCGAGATGGCGGCCGATCACCGCGAGCTGGTCTCGCGCGGTCTCCGTCTCAAGCGCATCGGCAACCGGATCATCGAGCTCCTCGGCGGCCGGGCCATCCACCCGGTCAGCGTGCGGGTCGGCGGTTTCTCCCGGGCCCCCCGCCGGCGCGAGGTCGAGCCGCTGCTCGCGGACCTCGAGGCGGCGATCCCGGAGGCGCAGGCCACGCTCGAGTGGCTGGCCGGCCTCGAGCCGCCCGCCTTCGCCCGCGAACCGCTCCTGCTGGCCCTTCGCCATCCGGACGAGTACGCCTTCAACCACGGCCGGATCGCCTCGAACGACGGCATCGACCTGGGCCCCGGCGAGTGGGGGACTGCCTTCCGCGAGGAGCAGGTGGCCTGGTCGCACGCCCTCCAGGCTCGCTCGCACACCGGCGGGGTCTACCTGCTGGGGCCCACGGCGAGGGTGACGCTGGCGGCGGAGACCCTTCACCCGCTGGCCGCCGCGGGGCTCGCGGCAACCGGCCTGGCAGACGAGATCCGGCGCAACGTCTTCCGCAGCATCGTGGCCCGCGGCGTCGAGCTGCTGCACGCGGTCGCGGAGGCGCGCGACCTGGTGGCCGCCTACCGGGAGCCGGACGAGCCGATGGTGTCCTGGAGCTCCCGGCCCGGCATCGCCGCCTGGGCGACCGAGGCGCCTCGCGGCCTGCTCTTCCACCGCTACGAGCTCGACGACGCGGGCCTGGTGCGGCACGCGCAGATCGTGCCGCCCACGAGCCAGAACCAGGCCGCCATCGAGCGGGACCTCACGGTCTTCGCCCCCGGGCTCCTTGCCCTGCCGCACGAGGACGCGACCCATCGCTTCGAGCAGCTGATCCGCAGCTACGACCCGTGCATCAGCTGCGCCACCCACTTCCTTGACCTGCGGGTGACCGAGGAGCCCCGATGACGCGGGTACCGGTCCTGGTCTGCGGGACCTCCTTCCGGGGTGACGACGGCGCGGGGCTGGCTGCCGCGCGGGAGCTGGACCGAGCGATTGGACGCCAGGCCGACGTGCGCCCGGTGGGCCAGCTCGAGGCCGACCTCCTCCTGGAGCCCGGAATCGAGCCCTGCGTGGTGGTCGACACGGTGGTCGGGGTGGCGCCCGGCGAGCTCGTGGACCTGCCGCTCTCGGAGCTGGCCGGGATCGGGATCGGCTGCCTGCCGCACTCGTCGCACAGTCTCGGCATCGGTCGGGCCGTCTCCCTGGCGCAGACCGTGCTCGGCCGGCCGCTGCGGGGCAGCTTCGTCGGGATCGGCGGTGTCGACTTTCGCGCGCGGGCCCCGCTCTCACCGGCGGTGGCGGAGGCGATCCCGTCGCTGCGCGCGGCCGTCGCGGGCGCCGTGGGCCGGCTGGCTTCCGGGGAGGACTGAGGCGCGGGTGATTCCGCCGCGGCGCCTGAACCCGTCTCGTCGGCGGATCAAGCGCGCGGCCAGGGGGTGACGCCGGGCCCGGACCATCGGTAGAATACGCCGCGTGCCGCCTCCAGCCCGCCTGGACGCGTGAGCCTGTGGAGCACGGACCACCGCGACCATCCCCGGACCGTGCACCGACCGAGTCGGTTGAGGAGCCTCGATACCAGCTGATGCAACACCTGGCGGCCCGACTGCGGCTGCGGAGCGTGATCCGCATCGCGATACCGCTCGTCATCCTCGTCGCCCTTGGCGGCTGCCTGATGCCGCCCACTCCCGAGACGACCCAGGGCAAGGACATCTTCGGCCTCTACACCGTGGTCTTCATCATGGGGGCGATCGTCTTCTTCGCCGTGGAAGCCGCCATCGTGTGGGCGGTCATCCGTTACCGGCGGCGCGACGACCGGCTCCCGGACCAGCTGCACGGCAACACGTTCATCGAGATCCTGTGGACCGCCATTCCGACGGTCATCGTCCTGGTCCTCTTCGCCATCTCCCTCACGACCCTGAACCAGATCGACGCGAAGTCCACCCCGGCGGTCACCATCGAGGTCGATGCCTTCCAGTGGCAGTGGAGCTTCCACTACCTCGACGGCGACAGCAACCCGTCCAATGACTACATCGTGACGGGCACCGACGCCGCCCCGCCGGTCATGGGCCTGCCGACCGGCGAGCCGGTCAAGCTGATCCTCAAGAGCGAGGACGTGATCCACTCCTTCTTCGTGCCGCACTTCCTCATCAAGCGCGACGTGATCCCGTTCCCGCCTGGCGAGCAGCCCAACACGCTGGAGTTCACCATCGTCAACGCCGGCACCTACGCGGGGCAGTGCGCGGAGTTCTGCGGCACCGGGCACTCGCGGATGCTCTTCAGCATCCAGGCCATGGCGCCCGCCGCCTACCAGACCTGGCTGGCCAGTGCCAAGGCGGGAATGACGCCCGCGCCGTCGGCCACGCCCGCGCCGAACGAGACGGTCGTCGATCTCACCGCGCACAACATCGCGTTCGACAAGAGCACGCTCGAGGTGCCGGCCGGCCAGCCCTTCGTGATCCACTTCGTGAACAACGACACGATCCAGCACGAGGTGGCGATCTACGACTCGAGCGGCAAGGCGGTCTTCACGGGACGGACCATCACCGAGGGCACGGTTGACTACCAGGTCCCGGCGCTGCCGGCGGGCACCTACCGCTTCCAGTGCGACATCCATCCCCAGGTCATGTTCGGCACCCTGACGGCGAAGTAGGCGGAGCGAGCGCGCATGGCAACCACAACCCTCACCCCGCAGGTCGGAAGCTACCGCCGGTCCTGGATCCTCGAGTGGCTGACCACGGTCGACCACAAGAAGATCGGGATCATGTACATCGTCAACTCGTTCCTCTTCTTCTTCCTGGCCGGGATCCTGGCCCTGGCGGTGCGGAGCGAGCTGGCGGTTCCCGGTCTCCAGTTCCTTGACGACGCGACCTACAACCAGGCCTTCACCATGCACGGGACGATCATGATCTTCCTGTTCGTCGTGCCGGTCCTGGCAGGCTTCGCCAACTACATCGTGCCGCTCCAGATCGGCGCGCCGGACATGGCCTTCCCGCGGATCAACGCCCTCTCGTTCTGGCTCCTGCCGCTCGGCGGCGGGCTGATCCTCTCCGGTTACCTGTTCGGCGGCGCGGCCGCCGAGGGGTGGACGGGGTACACGCCGCTCTCATCGGCCTACTCTCCCGGGCCCGGAACCGACCTGTGGCTCATTGGCCTGCTGCTGGTGGGAACGGCCTCGATCCTGGGATCGATCAACTTCATCGCCACCATCTTCAAGATGCGGGCACCCGGGATGACCTTCTTCCGGATGCCGATCTTCGTCTGGACCGTGCTGGTCACCGCGACCCTGATCCTGCTCGCGACGCCGGTGCTCGCGGCCGGGCTGATCGCCCTCTTCATCGACCGCAACTACGGGGGC
>CAYVLM010000194.1:0-458 GCA_964452225.1 uncultured Steroidobacteraceae bacterium
CGCCGCGGGGGAGCGGAGCATGCTCAACCACCGTGTGCCGCTGGCGGCCGGTGCGGGCCGTATCGCGGCCGCCCTCTCCGGGGCACGGTGGATCCACTGCTCGGGGTACCTGATCCGTGACCGACCCGAGGCCCGCCGCGTGGCCGAGGCGTTGCGCCGCGTGCCGGGCAGCGTCATCAGCGTCGCCGGCGGGTCGTTCGCCGGTCGGGAGGAGGCCGCCGCCGCCCGGGATGCGGTCGAGACCATCCATCCGGATCTGCTCGTGATGGGACGCGACGAGGCGGCGAAGCTGCTGGACGCCCGCCCGCGCGGAGCGCTTGATGCGGCGCGGCGCCTAGCCGGGCTGGCGACGGTGGTCATCGTGACCTCCGGCACCCATGGATCGGCCGGCTGGTTGCCGCCCGGGCCGGCGTTCGCGGTACCCGCGGCCCGGGGTCGCGGACGGATCGTGGATGCCA
>CAYVLM010000194.1:468-4636 GCA_964452225.1 uncultured Steroidobacteraceae bacterium
CGCCGCTTTGTCGCACCGCAGATACCCGAAGTAGATGCCACCGGAGCCGGCGACGCCTACGTGGCTGCGCTCATTGCCGCCCTCGCGGACCGCGCCTGGCCACCCGACGCCGCACGGCTGCGACGCGCCATGCGAGCCGCCAGCCGTGCCGGCGCTGGCGCAGCCCGGGTCCTTGGTGCGCAGGGCCGCGTGCGCGGCGAGCGCCGGCCGGCTACCGTGGATCGGCCATGACATTGACAGCCAGGAGCAATGACCCCGGCGCGCCGCTCCTCGTGTCGGACGAGGTTCGCACGGCGCTCGACGAGGGTCGCCCGGTGGTGGCGCTCGAATCGAGCCTGATCGCCCAGGGTCTCCCGGCGCCGCTCAACCTGGAGACGGCGTTTGGCTCCGAGGCCGCCGTCCGCGAGGAGGGCGCGGTGCCGGCCACGACGGCGGTGGAGGCAGGCCGCCTCGTGGTCGGGGCGCCGAAGGCGCTCCTCGAGCGCCTGGCCGATCCGGGGAACCACCCGGCGAAGGGCGCCTCCCGCGACCTCGGCCCGCTGCTCGCCTCGGGGCGCCTGGCATCCACCACGGTCAGCGCCGTCATCCGGCTCGCCGGCTGGGCTGGAATCCGGCTGGTGGCGACCGGCGGCATCGGCGGCGTCCACCGCGGCGCCACGCTGACGTTCGACGTCTCGTCGGACATCGACGAGCTGGCGGCCACCCCGGTCGCGGTGGTCTCGTCGGGGGCCAAGTCGATCCTCGACCTGCCGGCCACCCTCGAGATGCTCGAGACGCGCCGGGTTCCGGTGGTCGGGCTGGGCGTCACCGAGTTCCCCGCGTTCTACACCGCCTACTCCGGCCTCGCCGTGCCGCACAGCGTGCAGGACGTGGCCGCGGCCGCCGCGGCGATCGACGCTCACCTGGCGATCCCCGGCGCGGCGGGGATCCTCATCGTTCAGCCGCCGCCGGCGGATGTCGCGCTGAACCCGACCGAGGTCGGCTCCTGGATCAACCAGGCCGTCCGGGAGGCCGACCGGAACGGCGTGACCGGCGGGCGGGTGACTCCCTTCCTCCTCTCCAGGGTGGTCGAGCTCTCGGGCGGGCGGACGCTGCAGACCAACGTGGCCCTGATCGTGAACAACGCCCGAACGGCGGCCCGCATCGCCGTCGCGCGTGCGCGCCACGAAACGGCCTGAATTCGAGCCCTGGGCTTCCCGGGTCGGTGTATCCTCCCTGCGATTGACCGCTCCCAGGGAGGCCTGGCCATGCGGATCTACGAGGGCAGCCCGCGACAGGACTGGCAGGAGGTGCTGCGAGCCGTCGGCGCCTTCGCCGATCGCGAGCGGCTCAAGGAGCTCCTCTTCCTCGAGCTGGAGGAGGGATTCCTGCTCCAGGGACTGACGGTGCCGGACGCCGGGGCCTGGTCCGAGTCCGCGGGGCACCTCGCCAAGCGAACGTACGAGCTCCTCGACGAGCAGGTTGCGCAGCTGATCGACGAGGCGGTCGCCAAGCGCGGCACCGCCACGGAGCCGCATCCGAACGTGGGAATCGCCAACTACTACGAGCAGGCGATGCGGGTGATTGGCGCCTGGCTCGACGAGCAGCATCCGCGGGACCTGTTCCTGTTCGAGCAGGACGGCTCGTTCGTCCTCCGGCTGCTCACGGCCAGCCAGACCCGGACCGGGCACGAGCTCGCCGAGTTCACCAGGGAGGAGATTATGGGTATGATCGAGGCTGCAGCTGAGAAGCGACAGCCCGCGTCGGAAGCCGGCGCGCATACCTAGGGGAGGCGGTCTGGAATGAAGGCACTCAAGGTCCTGCTCATCGGCATCGGCGCGTTGCTGGCGGCCATGATCGTCGTACCGCTCACGGTGCTTGCCGGGCTCTTCATCTGGCTCAAGCTCACCGAGGAGAGCGACGACGAGGCACTGGAGATCGACGACACGGTCTGAGGCCTGGTCCGGCGGCTCGCGCCGCCATTGACCATCAACGGGCGCCCGCTGTGGGCGCCCGTCGTACGTGTGCGCGCCATCCCCGCCGTCAGCCGCTGGCCAGTGCCCAGGCGGTCGTCCAGCTGACGGCCGCAACCAGGACCCCGCGCCACAGGGCGTCGTCGCCGCGCCATCCCTGGGCAAGCGCCATCAGCCCGATGGCGCCGAGCAGGGCGCTCGCCGGCGCGAGACGGCCGGAAGCGATGGCGAGGGCGCCAGCGACCAGCCCGACGCCGATCCCGAGCCCGAGCGCGGCGAGCCGTGCCCGATCCCTGCCCAGCACCTGCGCCAGGCTGCGAGATCCCTCGGCCGCATCCGCCTTCCAGTCGCGGAGGGTGTTCGCGAGGTGTGCGGCCACGGCGAACGGCGCGACGAGCGGGATCGCCGCGCCAACGCGCCCGATTGGCACGCCCACGCCGGCGGCGATCCAGGCGGGGAGCAGCCCGAAGCTCACCAGGTAGGGGACCGCCGAGAACGGGGTCCGGGACAGGCCGAGGTTGTATGCCGCGGCGCTGGCCAGCGCCGCGAGCCCAAGGAGCGTCGCCAGGAGACCCAGGGGCACCGAGGCAGCGACCTGCACGATCGCGCCGCCTGCCGCGATGGCCAGCGCCTGCGACCTGTCGATCTCTCCCGCGGCGATCGGCTTCTCCGGTCTGGCGGTGCGGTCACGGCGGTGATCGGCCCAGTCGTTCGTGGCCCCGGTCGCGACCTGCGAGCCAAGGACCGCGAGCACCGTCAGGGCCGGGCGCCAGGCCGGCGACCCGCCAGCCTGGGCCGAGATGATGAGCGCCAGTGCCGCCGCCAGGCTGACCACAGCCAGCGTCGGAGCGGGATGGATCAGGCGCAGCGCCGCCGGCACCCCCATGAGCCGGATCCTCATCCTTTCGATTCGGAGCTCGTCTCGGAGCGGGTCCCGGCCTGGGCGCTGGTCGTCTCGGGTTCGGGCACGTGTCCCACGCACCAGGCCCCGATCGCGAACTCGACGGCGGCGAGCAGGAAGATCGCCCGGTAGCCGAGGCCGAAGTTGATGCCGTTCACCAGGTCGGCGACCGGCCCGGCGACCGCCACCGCCAGCAGCGCCGCGCCGGCGGTTGCCGTGTTGGAGACGCCAAGGTAGCGTCCGGCCTCGCTGGCGGGGACGATGTCCGCCATCAGGGCCCAGTCCGCCGAGAGGAAGGCGCCGAGGGCTGCACCAAAGGGCACGGCCACGGGGAAGAGGGCGAGGTAGCTGGGCGCCACCGCGAAGCAGGCGGCACCCAGCGCGCCGACCAGGCCGCTGGCGGCCACCACGCGCACCCGACCGTAGCGGGCGGTCAGGCTCCCTCCCGGGATCGCCGCGGCAAAGGCGGCGAAGGCCACCGTGGCGGCGATGGGCGCGACCAGCGGCCCGGCCGAGTTGCCCAGGTGCAGCGCGTCCTGGAGGTAGAAGAGGATGAAGGGCTGGAGGGTGCCTGCCGCCATGAGAATGGCAAGCCGGGAGGCGAGGAGCCAGAGGAAGTCTCGGCGGTTGAGCAGGTCACGACCCCACACGCCGGCCACCGTCTCCCGGGCCGTGGCGATCCACCCCACGGCGATCCCCGGCGCGGCCCCTGAAGGATCGCGCGGCTCCGGCTCCGGCTCGGCAATCGTCAGGATCGTGGTCGTCGCCCCGACGGCCACGCTGGCGGCGGCAAAGATGATGGCGAGCGTGGTGGCGCCGGCTGCGACGGCGAAGCCGGCCACGGCCGCGCCGATGATCTGGCCGCCGAGCTGGGCTGCGCCCATGAGGCCGGACGCCGTTCCGCGTCGCCCGGGCGGCACCAGGTCGGGGAGCAGCCCCTGGTACGGCCCCTGCGCGGTGTTCGAGGCCAGCTCCACCCCGACCATGATGAGCAGGACCGACCAGTACCCGGGCACCACGGCCAGGCTCAGGAGGGCGATGGCCTGGATCGTGACCCCAACGACCATCCAGGGCCGGCGCCTGCCCCACCGGGTCGTCAGCCGGTCACTGAGCGCACCGGAGATCGGCTGGACGCCGATGGCGACGATCGCCTGTGCGGCAGCGATGAGGGCGACGGCGCTGCTCTTGATGTCGGGCGGCACCCGCGCGTCGACGAGGCTCGGGATGACCACCGTGGTGAGCGCACCCCACAGGATCGAGAGCCCCAGCCAGTAGGCGATGAGGTAATCGGCACCGGGGTAGCTCAGCCCAGTGC
>CAYVLM010000195.1:0-1015 GCA_964452225.1 uncultured Steroidobacteraceae bacterium
TGCGATCCAACAAGAGGCGCACCTGTGGATGTGGGCTGCCGCACACCGAATGTCCGTTCTGGTCCGCGGTCGTGGACGCTCTTGAGGATCCTCGCCACGGCGATCCGGACTACGTGCTGCCATTGAGGCACCGTGAACTGCGATTCTGGTCGTTATTGGGCACGGCTCTGGTGCACGGGCGCCGTCTGCGGCCGGACGCTCGCTGGCGATATCCATTTGTGCTGGCGGACCTGTACCGGGCGGTATCGCGGGTCGCGGGTGCCGGGCTCATCGTGGATGGCTCCAAGTACCCAGGTGATGCGCTCATGGCTACGATCTCTCCAGGCATCACGACCTACGTTCTCCACTTGATTCGTGATCCTCGGGCGACAGCTTGGTCATGGATGCGGCCCAAGGTCGTGGCTCCCGGCCAGACCGTGCACATGGATGCGCATGGCCCGGTGAAGAGCTCGTGGAAGTGGCTCACACACAATCTCGCAACCGAGGTCTTCTCACGCGCAGCAGCAGCCGGAACGTACCGGCGCCTGCGGTACGAGGACTTCGTGGAGCGACCCGCGGAGACGGCATTCGAGCTCGCGCGATGGGTTGGACTTGATCCTCAAAGCCTGCCGTTTTCCTCTCCGCGCGCCGTGCGGCTGGGTCGGAACCACACGGCTCTCGGCAATCCGAATCGGTTTGAGCAAGGCGTGATCGAGCTGCGACAGGACAGTCGGTGGCGGGCACAGATGACTATTGCAGCGCAGGCAATGGCGTCTGCCCCCGCATTGCCCCTGCTGCACCGATATCGGTATCCGCTGATCCTGCAGCGGTTGTGACCGATCAACTCCCCTCACCGGCGGAACCGCCTCCGACAGGGGGGCTCTCGCGGGACACCGCCCTCCTGCTGATCGCGCGGCTGGCATCCGCGTTCACCACCATCGTGGCCCTGTCAATCGTGGGCCACACACGGGGGTCGGCGGAGCTGGGCGCCGTGGGTCTTGGCTTCGCCGCCGGTGCAATCGTTGCCGCCATTGCG
>CAYVLM010000195.1:1025-4608 GCA_964452225.1 uncultured Steroidobacteraceae bacterium
AGCCGTGCGGCGCCCCAGCATGGAGCCGGTTCTTCTGGGGTCCTTCACGCTGTTCCGGATGGCTTCGCTACCTATTGCCGTGGGCGTGCTCGTGGTGATAGCACGCGGCGCCTTTCCTGGCCAGTCGGGCACGGTGTTCTGGACCGGCGTGGGTCTGATCGTGCAACAGATGACGGATCTTCCCCGAGCGATGTTCTTCGCTCGCGGTCGGTTCCTGCTGCCGAGCATTCAAGCCATTGTCGAGCAGACCGCGTGGCTGGCGGTGATTGCTGGAGGATTGCTGACGGGGGGTACGGCGGCGCACGTCTTCGCGCTCGGCACGTGGGTGCTTGGAGCATCGGTGATCGCGGGCTATCTGCTGGTCCGCGTGGTGCTGCATGTGGGCTTTGCCCTTCCGGATCTGCGGGCGGCCCTGTCCCTCGCGCGTGCCGCGATGCCGTTTGCAGCCTTTGCCGTGGTCGGCAACCTCTATCAGAGGATAGACACGCTGCTCGTCGGAGGCTTGGCCGGTCCCCATGCGCTCGCCGCCGCCGGCGCCTACTTCAGCGCAACAAGGTTGATGCAGTCCCTCAGCTATCTCCCGCAGAACCTGAGCAACGCCGTGTATCCGCGCTTGTCGCGTCCCGGTGCCAACCTCGGGCAGCTTCTCACCCCACCCGTCCGCGTTCTGCTCATCATTGCCATGCCAATTCCGTTCGCTGCGGCGCTCGCGAGCACGTGGGTGATGACCGTGCTGTTCGGGCCCGGCGTGGCGAGCTATGGATGGCTGCTCGTCGTCCTCGGCGCCCTGGCCCCGATTCGTTTCGTGGGAGTGTTGCTGGGCACGGCCCTCACCGGCATCGGCGAGCAGGGCCGACGTGTCGTCGCGGTGACGATCGCCCTCGTCATAACCCTCGCGGTCAATACCGCGTTACTGCCGATCTTGGGGGTCGCCGCGGCCCTGATCGCCTTGACCCTGAACGCCTTCGTCGTGAATGGTATCTACCTCCTGGAGATCAGGGCACGCTCAGACAGTCTTGGCATCATTCGTTCCGGCCTCGTGGCCATTGGCGCCTCGCTGGGTGCCTTCGGCGTGGCAGGGCTTTCCTCCATGGCGCTGCATCCCCCGTGGACAGTTGGCGTCTTCGGGACGGTCTACGGACTCATCGTCTTCGTGCTGGTGTGGCCCACATGGTGGGGTGGCTTCACCCGATGGTTCCGTCACGCGGATACGCGTCGGCTGTGACGGCGCGGAGGGTTCGGGTGCTCTACGTGGCCGGCTGGGGTCGGAGCGGAAGCACCATGGTTGGAAACATCCTCGGCGCCAACCCCGATGCGGTGAACATCGGCGAGCTCAACGAACTCTGGAGGCTCAAGGCATCAGGAACACGACCGTGCGGTTGCGGGAAGCCCCACGAGGCGTGCGAGTTCTGGGCCGCAGTGTTCGACCACCTCCGGGACGCACGGCACCGAAGGTCGGATTACGTGGTTCCGCTCCGCTTGCGGGAGATCCGGCTTCGCCGCCTTCTCGCGCGGCGGGCGTTTGGCCGCGGTGGGGACACGGACCCGCCGACTCGGTACAGCACCATCCTGTCGGACATGTACCAGGCGATCGCCCAGGTCGCCTCGGCGTCACTGATCATCGACACGGGAAAGTACCCCGGGGACGCCTTCGCCACCTCCCAGGCTGCTGGTCTCGACGCGTATGTGCTGCACCTGGTGCGGGATCCGCGCGCTGTGGCCTGGTCCTGGATGCGCACGAAGCGAGCCGATCCCATGGGAGATCAATGGATGCGGACAATCCCCCCGCTGAACAGCTCGTCGCGGTGGACCGTGATGAACCTGGCCACCGAGGCGTTGGTGCGCCGTCCGTTAGGCGACCGTTACCGGCTTGCGCGCTATGAGGATCTGGTCGCACAGCCCAGGCGGGCGTTCGCGTCGCTGGCGCGGTGGGTCGGTTCGGATCCGGATGCATTGCCCTGGGTCGACGAGCACACCATCGCCCTGGCACCGGGCCACACGGCCTACGGCAACCCCGCACGGTTTGCCACCGGCCCGACGCGAATCGCGCTCGACGAGAGATGGCGGACCCAGATGCCCACTACTGCGCGACTGCAGGCGCTGCTGCCCGCGCTGCCGGTCATGAGGCGGTACGGCTACCTGGGACGCGAGCGCCCGGGGGGTTGAGCCGACGGGCCTTCGAACGGGAGGCGGGAATTGGCGAGCACGGCCTCGGTCGAGGCGAGGACGGTGGCGAGAACCTCCGCGACCGGACGCTCGACGATGCATCCCGCGCGGCGCCGGTGGCCACCTCCGCCCATTGGCCGAACGATCCGCGTCGCGTCCACTCCCTCGCTGGTCCGTACGCTGATCCTGGTGCGCGCCGAGCCCAGGACTCTCAGAAGGAGCGCGACGTGGCTCTGGCGCGATCGCAGCATGAACTCGACCACCCCGTCTGCGTCGGCCTGCGACGTCCCGGTGCCCGTGAGCATGTCCTCCGTCAGCAGCGCGTAGGCGATCGAGCCATCGAACGTGGTCTTCATCCCTGCGAGGACTCTGCCCCAGAGGGTCATGGCTGCGGGTGCGAGTTCTCCGATAACCCGGCGATAGATATCCGAGAGCGACGCGCCTGCAGCAACGAGTGATGCCGCGGCCTCGAGCGTGCGGGGTGTCGTCGAAGCGTCGGAAAAGCCCTGAGTGTCGCGGACGATTCCCGCCAGCAGGACGGTCGCGAGTGGCTGGTCGAGGTCAAGGTCCAGAGCGGGCAGCAAACCACAAAGGACTTCACAGGTAGCCGCCGCGTCCGGATCAACGACGTTCACGTCGCCGAACATCGTGTTGCTCGTGTGGTGGTCGATGTTGATGACCCGCGCCGTTGCCCACAAGCCAGTCCGATGCTGCATCAGCGACCCTGTTCGCTCCAGCGTCGCAGCGTCGCAGACCACGAGCACATCCGGCTTGAAGGAAGGCGCCATGCTGATCGCGCTGGCTCCTGGCATGAATCCCAGGCTGGCCGGGATCGGATCGGCGCTGACCGCCTCGGTGACTTGCCCCAGGCGAGCGCCGATCATCACCAGCGCGAGGGCGCCGGCCACGGTATCTGCGTCAGGGTTCTCGTGACACGCGGCGGCGAGACGGCGAGCACGGCGGATTTCGGCCGCGGCGTCGGCGAGGGACTCGGCAGGGACGCTCATTCGCCCGCTATCCTCGCTCATCGGGCCGGGGCGCCGGGGCGCCCGTTGACGATATGAGTGTGGTCAAGAGGAGGGGCTGGCGTCATGCCCGCCGACGGATGAGCGGCACCGCATGGGTCACGCTGGCGGTGCTTGTGGTCATGATCGCAGCCCTGGTGCGCGAGCTTGTGCCGCCCGTGATCGCTGTTCTCGGGGCCAGCATCATCCTGCTACTGCTCGGCGTGGTCGGTCCACAACAAGCCTTCTCCGGGTTTAGCAACGAGGCGCCCATCATCGTCGCCGCGCTGCTTGTGCTCGGCCGCGCCGCAGACTTGACTGGGCTCGTCCGTCCGGCCGTGCACCGCATGTTCGGAAGCACCGATAACCCCCGTGCATTGCTCGCTCGGATTGCGTTCCCTGTGTCGGCCGTC
>CAYVLM010000196.1:0-4576 GCA_964452225.1 uncultured Steroidobacteraceae bacterium
GAATGCGGCAGTGCTCGTCGCGGTTGGCCATCTCGTCGCAGTACCCGAGCGGGACGCACTTGGGGGCCAGGAACGACCCGAAGAACGGGGAGACCCGGAAGATCTCGTGCCGAATCTGCTTGAACAGCTGGCGGATCTCCCACTGGGCCATGGTGCAGAGGCGCAGCCCGGACATGTGCATCAGCTGCCGCAGGTTCACCGTCATGATCAGGTTTGTCTGCATGGCGTTTGGGAAGATGAACCGCGCGTCCTCGGCCGGAACCTCGGCCTGGAGCAGCTGCCCGTAGAGATCGAGGTTGGCGTCGATGGCGGCCTGGAAGCGCTCGGCCAGCTCGTCGGGAAGGTCGCCCTTCGCGATGGAGTCAGGCACCGTGTAGTTGTCGCGCTGCTTGAAGCTGACGTAGCGCTGCGACTGCTGGTCGAAGGCGGTGCCGGCCCGATGGCGCACCAGCTGGTGGGTGAGGGTCCGCGTGACGCCGCTGATGGCGAACGTGAAGTTGACGTGCTCGATGGTCGAGCCGTGGCCGGACTCCATCACCTTGCGGACCAGGTTCTGCTGCTTCTCGGTCGCCACACCGCGGGAGACCGCCTTGTCCCAGATCCGGTCGGGGAGCTGCTCGGAGTAGCAGGTCCGGCAGGCGGTGTAGATGATCGGCAGGTAGTACTCCTCGACGATCTCCGCGGTGGGGAAGATGAGGCGGGCGGAAAGGGCGGGCGCGCTCGGCGGCATCTGCGCACGATAGCACGCGTGGCGGGCCGCCTCAGGCGTGTTATCCACAAGATGTGGTATCCCTGCCCGACGCATGTGCACATCTTGTGCACAACGCCGGCCACCAGGCCCGCGCAGACCTGCGCCCCGTCCTTCGATCAGGCGCTGCTGTCGCCGCGCTCTTCCGGCTCGGGATCCGGCTCGCGCCGGACCCGCCGCTCGTCGAGGCGAGCGAGCCCGTGCTGGCGGTCGAAGGCGATCCGGTTGCCCCCCGCCGCCTGCGCCGATCCGAGCGCCTCCTCGGCTCGCAGGACCAGCTCGTCGTCGCCCATGCCCGACGCGCCTGGGTGAAGGACGGTGATGCCGATCGAGACCGTCAGCCTGATCGGGCCGACGGCGCTGTCCACCGGCCGGGCCGTCAGCCGGGTGCGGACTGCATCGGCGAAGACCGTGGATCCGCGCTCGTCGGTGTGGGGCAGGATGGACAGGAAGGTGTCGCCGTCCAGGCGCCCGAGGGCGTCGGCCTCGCGGATCCGGACCCGGAGGCGGAGCGCGAGCTCCCGCAGCACCGCATCCCCGATGGCGAACCCGTGCTCCCGGTTCACGGCCCCGAGACCGTCGAGTGAGACGAGCACCACCGCGACGGGATGGGCGTATCGGCGCGCCTCGGCCGCCTCGACCCCGAGACGGGCCAGGATCGAGCGGCGGGAGGCGACGCCGGTGGCGGCATCCACCTCGGCCAGCTGGTCGAGCTCCCGGCGCTGAAGATCGATGGTGGTCCGCGCGTTGAGCAGCTCGGCGATCGTCCCGCGCAGCTCGCGCGCGAGCCGAAGCGCCTCATCGTCCTCGACGCCGAAGGCCTCGGCGGCATGCGTCGGCGCCGGCGCGGCGGCAACCGTGGAGGCTGCCTGGGCCTCGCCGGCGGCCGGCCGTGCCTCGACGCCGGGAAGCTGCGAGATCGTCGCGGCGACCAGGGCGGCGACCAGGACAGCAAGCCCGGGAACGACGTCCGCGGATCCACCGCGGGCAATGGCGAGCGCCAGGAAGGCGCTGCCCATGCCGGCCGACCAGCCGATGCGGCCCATGGCGCCGGCCGGCACGGCGGCCAGCGCTGCCAGGCAGGCGATCGCTGCGGCTGCGGCGAGCAGCGCGCCGGGGAGGAAGTCCGGTGGCGCCGGCGCGAGCAGCCCGATCGCGGGGCCGATCTCGACCCAGGCGAAGACGGCCAGGACCGAGGCGACGCGAAGGCTGCCGCGGGAGATCCGCCGCGAGCCGAGCAACGGCGCAGCCACCATGGGCACCGCGGCTGCCAGCGCCCCCAGGGCGAGCACGAACGACGGCGCGGCGCCCGATCCGTCGGGTCCAGCCAGCGCGACGGCGGCCGCGGCCGCGGCGAGCGCGCCGGCGAAGGCGGCGTCGACGACGTGCCGTGCCGAACCCGGGGCCCGCAGCGCGGTGGGCAGCGCCACGAGAGCGGCGGTGGCCCCCGCCAGCGCCGCCAGCCCGGACAGGCCCGGGACCAGCCACGCCACCGCGACCGCCGGGTCGGTGCTCAGCGAGAGAGGCGGGAAGAGCCGAAGCAGGCCCAGCGCGGCGAGCGGCAGCAGCGCCCACGCCAGCACCCGGCTGGCACGGGCGACGATCGCGCTGATCGAGGTCGTTCCCGGTTGCGTCATGGCTTTGTGGTGCGGGGCTGCACCACGAGTCTGGGATGGCTGTGGGTGGTGGGCAATAGTACGAACGGGAGCGGGCGCCGCCAGCGGGCGAGCCGCCCTGGCGAAGGGGCGGGCGGAAGGTGGTGGCTATACTCGCGGCCGTGACACGGCACCCCGGCCGGCCGGCCCCTGACCGCGGCGCCTCCCCGGCTCCCGGTTTCTCCCGCCGCCGCTTCCTCGAGCTCACCGATCGGCTGATCGCCGACGGGGAACGTGTCGTCGAAGATCCGGACTGGAACCTCTTCCGCCTGTGGATCCTCAACTCGGACGAGCTGCTCGAACGGGTGTGGGGACGGATGGACCGATACCACCTGGCCTGGCTGAACGTTGGTCGCGACTCCGCGCCACCGGGCTCGGCTCTCGACGAGGCCGGCACCCGGCGCTTCGTGGCGGAGGTGGCGAGCGCCAAGCTGGCCGTGCTGCGTACGATGAGGGCGTCCGTGGCTCGCCGCGGATGGCCGGGCCTCCGTGACGAGGACGAGCCCGCGATCGACCAGAGTCGAGACCGAGGACCTTGAGTGACCGAACGACCCGACCTCCTGACCGGCGGCCTGGCCGCCGTCCTGGCCCACCCCGACGACGAGAGCTTCGGATGCGCGGGAGCGCTCGCCCTGGCCCACGACGCGGGACGGGTCACGCGCCTGCTCGTGGCTACCCGCGGCGAGGCCGGCACGCCCGACGGCGTCCCGTCCGGGCCGGAGTTCGGTGAGCTGCGAGAGCGCGAGCTCGTGTGCGCCGCACAGGCGATCGGGCTGGACGAGGTGACGGTCCTCGATGGCTACGCGGACGGCGCGGTGGCCGACGCCTCCTTCAACCGGCTGGTCGACGATATCGCGAACTGGCTGGCGACCCGTCAGCCGGACGCGATCATCACCTTCGGCAGCCACGGGATCACCGGTCACCCCGATCACATCGTCATGGGCAGCGCCACGCGCTGGGCAGTGGAGCGCCTGGCCGAGGTGGGAACCGCGCCGAACGCGATCTACGTGATCTCGCCCGTGTTCGGCCCCGCGCCGAACCGCTTCGACCTTTCGCCGGAGGAGCAGGGCGCCTCGCACCGGGTCGAGATCACCCGGGTCGCACGCCGCAAGCTGGCCGCGCTCCAGTGCCACGCCTCCCAGGCCGACACGGCCGAGCAGATCGCCGCCCTGGGTGCGGCGATCGAGGGGGGCGGACCCATCTTTGAAGGCTTCACCCGCGTTCGTCCCGCGGTCGGCGCGCCGCACCCGAAATTCGACGAGCGTCTCCTCTAGGCGACCCTGGAGTAGACTGCGGCCATGGCCATCGACTCCAACCTCGGCAAGGTCGACGAAGTGATGACGGCGCTCTACGACATCTACGACCCGGAGATCGGGATGAGCATCGTCGACCTCGACCTGATCAAGGGCGTCGAGATCGGCTCCGAGGGGCAGCCGACCGAGATCAAGATGGTGCTCACCACGCCCTTCTGCCCCTGGGCCGGCGACCTGATCCAGACCATCAAGCAGCGCACCGAGGAGGTGGTTGGCCCGCCGGTCAAGGTCACGCTCCTCGCCGACCGCTGGGAGCCTCCGCCGGGCCTCTTCTAGCCGCGCGCCGATGCGGATCTACACGCGGAAGGGGGACGGCGGCACCACGGGCCTGCTCTTCGGGGGCGAACGCATCTCGAAGGCCGACCCGCGAGCCCAGGCGTACGGCACCACCGACGAGGCGGTCTCCATGCTCGGCCTGGCGCGGGCCGCGCTGGGACCGGGGACGGACAAGGTCTCGAGCGACCTTGCTGACCTGATCATCCGCCTGCAGCGTGAGCTCTTCGTCGTGGGTGCGGAGCTGGCGACGCATGCCGACCGGCGGGGGAGGCTCGAACCGGAGCACACCCTCGTCACCGTGGAGATGATCACCGCGCTCGAGCGCGAGATCGACGCCCTCGAGGCGCGCCACCCGCTCCCCGCCGAGTTCGTGGTCCCCGGGGAGTCCCTGGCCGGTGCCGCCATCGACGTCGCTCGATCGGTGGTGCGGCGCGCGGAGCGCGGCGCCGTGGCCCTGAAGGAGTCCGGAGCCCTGCCGGCCGATTCGCACGTGCTGGCCTACCTGAACCGCCTGGCGGATCTGCTGTTCGTGATGGCTCGGGCGGCCGATGGCGGCTATCGCCCCGTGCAGCCTTCCTCCTGAG
>CAYVLM010000197.1:0-4575 GCA_964452225.1 uncultured Steroidobacteraceae bacterium
CTGGATCGCGAGGTGGTGGACCGCTACTTCACGGGCACGTCGTCGCGGATCGGCCGAACCGCGCCTGTCGGACCTGCGCGAATCGGGGAGCATCGAGCAGGACGCCGACGTGGTGATCTTCCTGTACCGCGACGGGGAGCAGAACCCCGACAGCGAGGTGGAGCTCGTGAAGGCCAAGATCGCCAAGCATCGGAATGGCCCGATCGGCGAGGTGCCGCTCCAGTTCCGGAAGTCGACGACCCGGTTCTTCAGCGTCATGCGCGAGGAATCCGTGGCGCCGTTCGCGTGACCCCGGCACGGATCAGAGGCGGTGGGGCGGGTCGATTCACGGATTCCGCACGCGCTTGACCCTGTACACATGCTTGGGGGCACGTGTATAGTCGGCGGCTGAACGTCCGGCCCACGCTCACCCCGAGTCGTCCCGATCCGTCAGCACGGCGCACGCGATCAGCACAGGCCCGAGGCAACGAACTGTTCACAAGCCAGGGCCAGGACGCGCGCATCAGGAGGCAAGGGATCAGGTGTACGCCGACAAGACCATCCGGTGCAGGGACTGCGGGATGGACTTCGTCTTCAGCGCAGGTGAGCAGAAGTTCTACGCGGAGAAGGGGCTCCTGAACGAGCCGCAGCGCTGCCAGAGCTGCCGGGCGATCGCCAAGCAGAACCGCGCGCTCGGCATCTCGGGCTCGGGCGGGGGTCAGAGAGAGATGCACGCGGCGGTCTGCGCCGAGTGCGGCGGCCAGGCGCTCGTCCCGTTCTTGCCCCGGAACGACCGCCCGGTGTACTGCAGCAGCTGCTTCGACAAGGTGCGCGCCCGGGCCTGAGCGAGCACGGACCGGCAGTGCCGGTCAACGCGACCTGGTGGGCGCCGCCTCGGTACCGGGGCGGCGCTTCCACGTGCCGGGGTCGTACCATACCCGGCGCAGCGGTCCCGCTGGCGCATCCAGGAGCACGAGGTCGAAGACCGCCCATGTCCGTCATCGCCGTCGTCGGCGCCCAGTGGGGCGACGAAGGCAAGGGCAGGGTCGTCGACTACCTTGCGGCCGATGCCGGCCTCGTCATTCGCTACGGTGGAGGCAACAACGCCGGCCACACGGTGGTCAACCCGCACGGGCACTTCAAGCTGCATCTCGTTCCCTCCGGCATCTTCCACCCAGGGATCCGCAACCTGCTCGGCAACGGGGTCGT
Source organism: uncultured Steroidobacteraceae bacterium (assembly GCA_964452225.1). GTDB lineage: Bacteria > Chloroflexota > Limnocylindria > QHBO01 > QHBO01 > CAVXEH01. The sequence continues at coordinate 1,189 of CAYVLM010000197.1, forward strand.
GATCAACCCGATCGCCCTGCTCGGGGAGATGGATGGGCTCGCGACCGCCGGCGTCGACTGTCAGAACCTGTTCATCGCCGACCGCGCCCACCTGGTCATGCCGTGGCACCCCCTGATCGACCAGCTCGAGGAGCGCGAGCGAGGCGCCGCCAGGCTGGGCACGACGTCGCGCGGCATCGGGCCGGCGTACGTGGACAAGGTGGCCCGCCGCGGCCTCCGTATCGTGGACCTGCTGGAGCCGGAGGCGTTTCGCCGCTCGGTCTCCACCGCGCTCGAGCGCATTCGCCGGACCGTCGCTGACTACTACCGCGCCGGCGATCCGGGGGATGAGCTGGCCCCGCTGATCGCGGAGGCGACCGACGAGGCGGCGATCGTCGATGCCTACCTCGCCGCCGGCGAGCAGCTGTCCTCGCACGTCGTGGACGGTCAGGCAATGGTCGACGCGGCCCTGGACGCCGGGGATCGCATCCTGCTCGAGGGACAGCTGGGGACCATGCGCGACATCGACTGGGGCGTCTACCCGTTCGTGACCAGCTCGTCTCCGATCCCCGGCGGCGCAAGCCTGGGCGCCGGGCTGCCGGCGGTCCGCATCGACCGGGTCCTTGGCGTCGCGAAGGCGTACACCACGGCGGTGGGAGCGGGTCCGTTGCCGACCGAGCTGACCGATGTCGACGGCGACGAGCTCCGCGAGCGCGGCGTCGAGTACGGCACCTCCACCGGTCGTCCGCGACGCTGCGGCTGGTACGACGCGGTGGCGGTGCGCTTCTCCGTCCGGCTGGCTGGCTACTCGAGCATTGCCCTCACCAAGCTCGACGTGCTGGATCGCTTCGAGCGGATCCGGGTCTGCGTTGCCTACCGCGATCCGCAGAGCGGCCGGCGCTGGGAGACGGTGCCGGCCTCCGCATCGGTCTACGCGCGACTGGAGCCGGTCTACGAGGATCTGCCAGGCTGGAACGCGGACACGCGCGCAGCTCGCTCCTGGCCCGATCTCCCGCCGGAGGCGCAGGCATACGTGCGGCGGCTGGAAGCGCTGGCCGGCGTCCCGGTGAGCCACGTCTCGGTGGGACCCGAACGCGAGCAGATGATCGTGCGCGCCTGAGCGCGAGGCGCCGCGGCGGAGGGATGGTGGACCGATGGAGGAGATGATCCGCACCGAGGGCCTGGCGAAGCTCTACGGGCGCCGTCGTGGGCTGGCGGGTCTTGACCTCGAGGTGCGCCGCGGAGAGGTGTACGGGTTCCTCGGCCCGAACGGTGCGGGCAAGACGACGACGATCCGCATCCTCCTCGACCTGATCCGGCCGAGCGGCGGCCGAGCCACGCTTCTCGGGCAGGAGCCCCGGAGCGGCGGGCCTGCCCTGCGGCGACGGATCGGGTACCTGCCCGGCGACTTCTCGGTCGGCGGCGGTCAGAGCGCCAGGCAGCTCCTGGCTCACCTGGGCTGGCTGCGTGGCGGTGTTGCCTCCGCCCGGATCGAGGAGCTGGCGGCCCGGCTCGACCTGGACGTCGACGTTCGGATCGGCAGCCTCTCGAAGGGGAACCGCCAGAAGATCGCCGTGATCCAGGCCTTCATGCACGACCCGGAGCTGCTGATCCTGGACGAGCCCACGAGCGGACTGGACCCGATCATCCAGCAGCGCTTCCTGGAGCTGCTGTCGGAGGCGCGAGCCGCCGGACAGACGGTCTTCATGTCCTCGCATGTCCTCAGCGAGGTCCAGCAGAGCGCCGACCGGGTCGGGATCCTGCGGGACGGCCGCATGGTCGCCGTGGAGGCCGTCGAGGCCCTGCGGAACCGGGCGGTGCGGCGGGTGGAGGTGCGCTTCGACGCGCCGGTTCCTGACGGGATCCTGGCGGATGTCCCCGGCGTGCTTGACGTGTCGGTGGACGGCAATCGGCTGCGCTGCCGGCTGGCCGGCCGCGCCGACGGCCTGGTCAAGGCCCTGGCCCGTCACGGTGTCGAAGCGCTCAGTGTCGAGGAGCCGGACCTGCAGGAGCTGTTCTTCACGTACTACGGGCCGGGCGAGGAGCGGTCCGATGCTGCGTAGCGTGTTCGGCAAGACCCTCTGGGACCAGCGCCGCGGTCTCCTCGCCTGGGCGCTGGGGATCGGCGCGGTCGGGGTGCTCTACGCCGCGTTCTATCCAACCTTCAACAACGACGAGATGCAGCAGGCGCTCAAGGCGTACCCGAAGGGCCTGCTCGAGGCGATGGGGATGACCGACATCGGCACGGCGGCCGGATACCTCGGCTCGACGACATACGGACTGCTTGGTCCGGCGCTCATCATCGTCATGGCCGCGGCCCTCGGGAGCGGAGCCATCGCCGGCGCCGAGGATGCGGGCCGGCTCGACCTCACCCTGGCCCATCCGGTCTCACGCTGGAGCGTGGCGCTGCAGCGCTTCGGTGCGCTGGTGGTGGCCATGCTGCTCGTCAGCGCGGTGCTCGGCGTCGCCCTGATCGTCATCTCGGGACCTGCGCAGCTGGGCGACATCGGTCCGGTCAACCTCATCGCGGCCTCCATCCACCTTGCGCTGCTTGGCACGTTCTTCGGCGCGCTGGCGCTCGGCGTGGGCGCCGCCACCGGTCAGCGGGGCCCGGTCTACGGCGCCGTGGCGATCGTGGCGGTGGCCGGGTACTTCGGCAACAACCTCGGCCCCACGATCGAGGGCCTGGGCTGGCTCCACGATATCTCGCCCTTCCGCTTCTATCTGGGCGGATCCCCGCTCGCCGATGGCGTCCAGCTCGGGGACCTGGGCATCCTGGCGGCGGCGGCCATCGCCTTCGTCCTGGCCGGGACCGCCGTCTTCGACCGGCGCGACCTGGCGGTGTGAGGCCAGGCCTGCAACTCCGAAGCAGCAACGAGGAGGTGACCGTGAAGATCGGCGTCATCGTCCCGCAGGGATGGACTGGCGAATACGACGGGTGGGACCCGGGACGAGCCTGGTCACGCACCGTGGCGGTGGCGCAGCAGGCCGAGGCGCTGGGCTTCGAGTCGATCTGGCTCTTCGACCACTTCCACACCGTCCCGCGGCCGACCGATGAGCTGACGTTCGAGGCCTTCACCACGCTCTCCGCGCTGGCGGCGGTCACCAGCCGCGTGCGCCTCGGCCACGTGGTTCTCTGCAACGGGTATCGGAACCCGGCCCTGGTGGCCAAGATGGTCGCGACCATGGATGTCATCTCCGGCGGCCGGATGGAGCTGGGGATCGGCGCCGGGTGGAAGCGCGACGAGTGGCTGGCCTACGGCTACGGCTTCCCGGAGACGCGCGAGCGGCTGGCCATGCTCGCCGACGGCCTGGAGGTCATCGACGCGATGCTCGCCCCGGGTCGCACGACGCACGCCACGTTCCGGGGCCGCCATGCCCACGTCACCGACGCAATCAACCTGCCCA
>CAYVLM010000198.1:0-4560 GCA_964452225.1 uncultured Steroidobacteraceae bacterium
GAGACCGGTCGCCCACGGTGACCATCGCGGTCGTCACGCGATCGTGCGGCGCGTGGCGCAGCGCCTCGTTGGTCCCCCAGGTCCCGCCCTCGTGGCTGATGGCCAGGAGCACGCCGTCAAGGGGCGGATCCCGGACCAGGTCGAGCGCCTGTGCCGCGCGGACCAGCGGGCGTTCGCCGGGCTGCAACGCATCCGCGAGGAGCGCCGCGGTCGCCATCGCGGCATGCTCGCTGGTTCCGCAGCCGGTGGTCACCACCGGCCTGCCGCGGCGCACCATGTCCGTGATCGCGCCGGCCAGCTCGCCGATGGCCGACTCGCCCGGAGCGGTGGTCAGCCGGCGGACGATGCGCTCCGCCAGGGCGGGCTCGGCGGCGATCATCTCCGTCATGAGGTAGGGCGGACCATCGCGCAGCGGGGGCATCTGTGATGCCGCCCACGGGTCGGGCGCTCCGGGCAGCGGGGCCTCCGGGTCGAGGGTGGTCACCCGAGCTCCGTCACGACCAGCCGGGTCTCCGAGACGGTGCCGTCGCGGAGCTCGAATCGCGAGGCGCCCTTGCCGGCACGCTCGGCGACCACGGCGTGCAGCTCGCTCCCCACGAAGTGCAGCGCCGCGCCGTCGTCGATGCCGTAGCCGTCCGGGAGGCGGCCGGCACCGATCTCCTCGGCGTACCGGGAGCGGCGCAGCGGCTCGCCGTCGAGGTGCGGGCAGGCCGAGCCGGCCAGGAGGCCCAGCCCGTCCGGCAGCGGAGCGAGGTCCGTGCCGAACGAGTCGGTCAGGCAGGCCTCGAACCAGCAGAGGACGCCGGCGCTGACGCCGGCAAGGACGGTGCCCTGCTGCCAGGCGCGTCGCAGGATGCGGTCGACCCCGTGGAGCCGCCAGATCGCCAGCAGGTTCGCCGTGCTGCCGCCGCCGGCGAAGACCAGGTCCTGATCGGCGAGCCGCTCGATCTCCCCGCGGGTGGGCGTGCCGAAGAGCACCAGGTCCGAGGCGTCCGCCGCCGGGGCGTAGGCGCGATAGAACGCCGCGGCGTAGCGCTCGGCGTCGCCGGAGGCGGTGCCAAGGAAGCAGACCCGCGGTCGTGTCTTCCCGGTGAGCTCGAGCAGGTACTGGTCGAGCGGGGTCAGGCGCTCGGCGTCGCTGAAGCCGCCACCGCCGATGGCGACGATCTGCGGCGGCACCGCCTTCAGTCGGGCTCGAGCATCGGGATCCGGATCCCGCGCTCGCGGGCCACCTCGATGGCGCGCTCGTATCCCGCGTCGGCGTGGCGCATCACTCCGGTGCCCGGGTCAGTGGTCAGCACCCGCTCCAGGCGGGCGGCGGCCTCGTCGGTGCCGTCGGCGACCACCACCATCCCGGCGTGGAGCGAGTAGCCGATGCCGACCCCGCCGCCGTGATGGACGCTGACCCAGGTCGCGCCCGCGGCGGTGTTGAGGAGGGCGTTGAGGATGGGCCAGTCGGCGATGGCGTCCGAGCCGTCGCGCATCCCCTCCGTCTCGCGGAAGGGGCTCGCCACGGAGCCGGCGTCGAGGTGGTCCCGACCGATGACGATGGGCGCGGTGAGCTCGCCGGAGCGGACCATCTCGTTGAAGCGGAGCCCGGCCTTTGCCCGCTCGCCGTAGCCGAGCCAGCAGATTCTGGCCGGGAGGCCCTGGAACGGCACCTTCTCCGCGGCCAGGCGCAGCCATCGGTGGAGGCTGGCGTTGTCCGGGAAGAGCTCGGTCAGGGCGGCGTCGGTCTTCGCGATGTCCCCGGGCTCGCCGGAGAGCGCCGCCCAGCGGAACGGGCCCTTGCCCTCGCTGAAGAGCGGCCGGATGAAGGCCGGCACGAAGCCAGGGAAGTCGAAGGCATTCTCCACCCCGGCCTCGGCGGCCTGCGCGCGGATGTTGTTGCCGTAGTCGAAGGTCACCGCGCCGCCGCGCTGGAAGGCGAGCATGGCCCGCACGTGGTCGGCGATGGAGGCCATCGACCGCTGGAGGTAGGCGTCGGGGTCCGACTCGCGCAGCGCGACCGCCTCCGCGAACGGCATCCCGCCCGGGACGTAGCCGTTCAGGGGGTCGTGGGCGCTGGTCTGGTCCGTGACCAGGTCGGGCTTCCAGCCCCGCCGCACCAGCTCCGGCTCGACGTCGGCGGCGTTGGCGACCAGGGCCATGGAGCGCGCCTCGCGCGCGCCGCGCCATCGGTCCACGGTGGTCACCGCGGTGTCGAGGTCGGCCGTCATCTCGTCGACGTAGCCGGCCCGATGACGCCGCTCCGCGCGGGCGGGATCGACCTCGACGGCCAGCACCGTGCCCTCGTTCATCGTCACCGCCAGCGGCTGGGCGCCGCCCATGCCGCCCAGGCCTGCCGTCAGGGTGACGGTCCCGGCCAGGGTGCCGCCGAAGTGCTGGCGGGCGGCCTCGGCGAAGGTCTCGTAAGTGCCCTGGATGATCCCCTGGGTGGCGATGTAGATCCATGAGCCGGCGGTCATCTGGCCGTACATCGTGAGGCCCGCGCGCTCGAGCTCGCGGAACTGCTCCCAGGTCGCCCAGTGCGGGACCAGCAGGGCGTTGGCGATCAGGACCCGGGGCGCGTCGCGCGTGGTGCGGAACACGCCGACCGGCTTGCCGGACTGGACGAGGAGGGTCTCGTCATCGCCCAGACGGCGCAGCTCGCGGACGATGGCGTCGAACGCCTCCCAGCTGCGGGCCGCACGCCCGGTTCCGCCGTAGACGATGAGGTGGTCGGGGTCCTCCGCCACGTCGGGATCGAGGTTGTTCATCAGCATCCGCAGCGCCGCCTCCTGCTGCCAGCCCTTGCAGGACAGGGTGGTGCCGCGCGGGGCGTGGACGGTGCGCGGCCCCGAGGTGCGAACGGTGGTGGTCATGGGATGGATGGTACGCCGCGGGAGGGCGACGATCACCTCTTCCTTCCACCAGCAGCCAGGCTGCTGGTGGCCGGAAACCGGCGCTCCGGTGCCGTGAATGACCTGCCGCGGCTGGCAGGTGCTCAGTCGTCGCCGAAGGGGTTTGGCCGCTTCGGCCGTTCCGGCAGGCGAAAGAGATCCTCTTCGGACGGTCCCTTGGGCATCGGCAGCGGCCACTCCTCCCCCTCGTCGGGCGGTCGTGCCTTCTCCAGGAGGTCGCCCCAGCCCACCTCCCCGGACGAGCCGGTGAGCTCGCGGCGCATCACCGGGAACCGATCGTCACCCTCGGCGCGCTCGAAGCCCTCCGCTTCGTAGATCGCCGCCGGCCCCGGTGACGCGAGCCAGGGGTCCGCCATCCGCTCCGGGTAGGCCTCGACCGCAGTGATCCCCCGGCGATCGAGCTCCTCGCAGACCATGCGCAGCAGGCTGCGGGCCACCTCCTCGCGCTCCGGCTCGTCCGGCACCACCTGGAGGCAGGTGATGACCCACGGTGCCGGTGAATCGGGCAGGCCCCCGTAGCGCTCGCGGATCGACTGGGCGCGCGGGTACGCCGAGATGGGACCGAACTGGGCCCAGCCGACGGCCACGCCTCCCGAGGGATCCGGCCGCCAGACGAGCATGCCGTAGGCGCCCGCCAGCTTCTGGCCGGCGAGGAGCCGGTTGCGCTTCAGGCTCCGGCGAGCCTCGACGTCCGCGGCCTCCGCCGCCGGCGCGTCGCGGGTGCCGTCAAGGCGCTCCCAGTAGTCGCAGGTCTGGCACCGCGAGGCAGGGCGCGCCGGTGCGGGGATGGCGTCGAACGAGGTCTCGTCGACGAGGGTGAACTGCAGGGATGGCGTCGACATCGGCTCAGCGCCCGTCCCGCCCGGCGTCGTCGGTCTGACCCATGGCCACACCTATACTACGCACCGTGCGTCGACTGCCGGACCCGATCAGCCGCCTCATGGTCAGCCCGGACGCACGAGACCGGCTCGGCGGCGCGGTTCCAAGCCCGGCGGCCGCCTTCCTGCTGACCCTCATCGCGCTGCCCAGCCTCTTCTGGCTGGTGGCGCTCAAGCGCACGACCCAGTACACGGAGCCCGAGAAGTGGCTGATGAGCACCGTCGTCCCGGCGGTGCACAGCTGGGTGCAGACGAACGCCGAGCCGATCGACGCCGTCCTGCGCGCGATCAGCGCCCTCGGGTCGGGGTGGTTCGTGGCGCTTGGCTTCGCCGGCGTCGGGCTGCTGGCCCTGGCCCGGGGCAGGCGCGACCTCTCGCTGCTGCTCGCCCTCGGGACGCTCGCCTTCCCGATCGAGTGGCTCCTGAAGTACTTCACCGCCATCCCGCCGATCAACTTCACCCAGCTGGTGAATGCGATGTTCAACGTCAATAACATCGGCCTGGACGACGTCGCGGACTTCCCCGCCGGACATGCGCTGCGCGCGGTCGTCTTCTACGGGCTGGTGGCGTTCTGCATCGCGCGGCTCTCGTCGGACCGGCGCCAGGGCTACATCGCCTACGGCTCCGCGCTGGCGCTCGTGGCAGCGATCAGCCTGGTTCGTCTCTACCTCGGCGCCCACTACCCCATGGACCTGCTCGGTGGCTGGATGGCCGGGGCGGCCCTGCTGTCGATCATCGTCAGCGTCCACGTGCTGGGCGTCGACGAGCGGCTGCGGCGC
>CAYVLM010000199.1:0-4318 GCA_964452225.1 uncultured Steroidobacteraceae bacterium
ACGTTGTTGAGGCAGGCCGTGGTCTTGGCCGTTCGGCGGACGGCGCGGACCACGCACCACCGCCGGCGCTGCTGGCCGTTGGGCTGGGCGTGGCCCAGGGTGCCTTCGCGCTTACCTTCCGGGGCGACCGGGCGCGTTTCTGGCAGCGGATGACGGCAACCGGCATTGCGCTCGGCAGCCTCGCGCTCGCCTCCGACCCGGGCGCGCGAAGGATCCGCATCGGTACCCGCGAGGTCGTCGGCGGGCTCGCCTCGGCGGCGGCGCTGTACGCGACCTTCCAGGTCGGTGACCGTCTGACACGCCGCTACCTGCCGGGCGGCGAGCGCCAGATCGGCGAGATCTACGCGCTTCGAGGCCTGCGCCCGCGCCCTGAGATCGCGGCGCGCCTGGCGGCCGTCATCGGGCCGGCCGAGGAGCTCTTCTGGCGCGGGTTCGTCCAGTCGGCCTTCACCGCGAGGCTGGGCCGCTGGCGGGGAGCGGCGGCGGGAGCCGGTGCCTACGCGGGCGTCCACCTCGTGACCGGCAACGTGACGCTCGTGGGTGCGGCCGGCGTGGCCGGTGCCCACTGGGCGCTGCTGCGCGCCGCGGGCGTGCCCATGGGCGCGCTCATCGTCAGCCACGTGGCCTGGGACATCTGGATCTTCCTGGTGCAGCCCACCGACCGGCCCCGTGCCAACGCGCTCCCGGCGGCCGGAGACGCCTGAGCCCGACCCGTCCGCCTGGATCGTGCCCGGCTCCTCAGGCGAAGGACCAGGCAGTGCCGTCCCACCAGGCGTGGAGGAGGTCGCCATCGGTCCCGCGGGCAAAGACGTCGATCCGGTGGGGGCCCCACGAGCAGGCGGCTGGGTCCGATGCCAGCGATCCCCCGAGCGACTCCCAGGGCTGCCAGCCGTCCGGCTGGTACCAGCAGTGCCAGAGCGCCCCGTCCCGGCCCCGGGCGAAGAGGTCGATGCGCTCTGCGCCCCAGGAGCAGGCGGCGGGGTCTCCGGCCAGCTCGCCCCCGAGCGACTCCCAGGGATGCCAGCCCGTTCCGTCCCAGTACCGGTTCCACAGCTGGCCGTCGGGGAAGATGCTGAAGACCTGCATCTCGTTGGCCGCCCAGCTGGTGACGGCCGGCGCCGATACGGGCGTCCCTCCGAGTGATTCCCAGCCCATGTGTCCTCCACGATGGTTCCGAACCTCGCCAATCGGTTGGTCGACGGCGCACCGGCTCAGTCCCGGAGCATATGCTGATGGCCATGGACGAAGAGACGGCTCTCGCGACGCCTCGTTAGCGTGCTCGAGCGTCCGGCGACCACGGAGCGAGGGTAGAGTCCGCGCATGGACGGATGGAAGACGATCATCGAGCCCTTCCGGATCAAGAGCGTGGAGCCGATCCGGATGACGACCGCCGCCGAGCGGCAGGCCAGGCTCGAGGCGGCCGGCTACAACATCTTCAACCTCCACGCCGACGACGTCCTGATCGACTTCCTCACCGACTCGGGAACCGGTGCCATGTCGAGCATGCAGTGGGCCGGCATCCAGCGCGGGGATGAGGCCTACGCGGGCTCCGCGTCGTGGTTCCGCTTCCTGGCGGCGGTCCAGGACCTGTTCCCCTTCAAGCACGTGATCCCCACCCACCAGGGACGCGCGGCCGAGAAGATCCTGTTCAGCGTGGCGGGCGGACCCGGCAAGGTGGTGCCGTCGAACACGCACTTCGACACGACCCGCGCGAACATCGAGTTCACCGGGGCCGAGGCGGTTGACCTGGTGATCGAGGAGGGTCGCCATCCGGCCACCATCCACCCTTTCAAGGGCAACGTGGACATTGACGCCCTCGAAGGGCTGATCCGCGAGCGCGGCCCGGAGAACGTGCCCGTCGTGATGGTCACCGTAACCAACAACTCCGGTGGTGGCCAGCCGGTCAGCCTCGAGAACCTGCGCGCGGTGCGCGCCGTCTGCGATCGCTACCGGCTGCCGCTCTTCCTCGACGCCTGCCGGTTCGCCGAGAACGCGTGGTTCATCAAGCAGCGGGAGCCCGGGTACGCGGACGTGCCGGTGAAGGAGATCGTGCGCCAGATGGCCGCCTGCGCGGACGGGATGACGATGTCGGCGAAGAAGGACGCCATCGCCAACATCGGCGGCTGGCTGGCCATGAACGACGACGCCTGGGCCGAACGCTCCCGGAACATGCTGATCCTCACGGAGGGCTTCCCGACCTACGGGGGGCTCGCCGGGCGCGACCTCGAGGCGATCGCCCAGGGCCTCGCCGAGGTCGTCGAGGAGGACTACCTCCGGTACCGGATCCGTTCGACCGCCTACCTTGGCGAGGCGCTGGTGGAGGCGGGCGTGCCGTGCGTGCAGCCGATCGGCGGGCACGCGGTCTACATCGACGCCGCGGCGCTCCTCCCCCACATCCCGCCGCTCCAGTACCCGGGCCAGTCACTCTCCGTCGCCCTGTACCGGGAGGGCGGGATCCGCTGCTGCGAGATCGGCTCCGTCATGTTCGGCCTCCATCCCGACGGCACCGAGACGCCGGCCCCCATGGAGCTGGTTCGCCTCGCGATCCCGAGGCGCGTCTACACCCAGTCACACGTGGACTACGTCGTCGAGGTGGTCCGCGCGGTCGCCGCCCGGGCGGGCGAGCTGCCGGGGATGCGGATCGTCTCCGCCCCCGCCGCGCTCCGTCACTTCACGGCGCGGTTCGCGCCCATCGCCTGACGCGGCGGGCGGGACCGGCAGGCCGGGTCAGAAGCGGGGATCCCGGCGCCAGAGCTCGGTCTCGACGGCATCGGCCAGCGCGCCGACCAGGCGCGTGGCGAAGCGGTCGACCAGGCGGGCCATGACCGGACGCCGGGTGCGGACCGGAGCCGCGCGTGCGGGGACGCCGGCCGCGGCCGCCGCGATCTCGACCGCGCGGTCGAGGTCGCCGACCTCGTCGGCCAGGCCGAGCTCCACCGAGCGGGATCCGAGCCAGACCTCGCCGGTCGCCAGCTCCCGTGCCTGCTCAGCGGAGAGGGGGCGACCCTCGGCCACCCGGGCCACGAAGGCGTCGTAGTAGGCGTCCACGATCTCGCGCTCCTTGGCCGCCTCCTCCGGGGTGTCGTCCCGCCAGGGTGCCCCGAGGCCCTTGAGCGAGCCGGCCTTCGTCTCCTGCACCCGGATCCCGATCCGCTCGAGCAGGCTCGAGACGCGCGGGCCGGCGCTGATGACGCCGATGGAGCCCACCACGGCGTTGGGAGCGACCACGATGGACCGCGCGGCCAGGGAGGCAAGGTAGGCGCCCGAGGCGCCGACCCCCCGGATGTGGGCGACGAGAGGCTTCTTCGCCGCCAGTCGCGCGAGGGCGAGGTACAGGTAGTCCGATGCCGGCGCCGAGCCGCCGGGTGAGTCGATGTCGAGGACCACCGCCGGCACCCGGCCCGACCGTCGCACGCGGGCGATCTGCTCGATCACGTCGGCCGAGCGCTGTCCGCCGGCGATCGGTCCGTACAGGCGGATGATGGCGACCCGGCCGGCGCGTGACGGCGCTCCTCGTCGGAGGAGCCTGCTGAGCTGGTTCATTGGCGCATCGTAGTCGCTTGCTCCGCGGGGTGAGCCGGGGCGGGTTGACCGGGGCGGGTTGACCGGGCGCGTTGACTGGGCGCGTTGACCGATCCCTGATCATGGCCCGATGCAACGCCGGTCCGCGATCCTGGTGGCGGTGGTCCTGGCCTCGGGCATCGTCTTCCTCGACTCGACGGTGGTCAACGTCGCCCTCAAGTCGATCGGTGCCGACCTGCCCGCCACCTTCGTTGGCGTCCTCGAGGGAGAGGCCTACGTCGTCAACGGGTACCTGCTGACCCTGGCCGCGCTGCTGGTTCTCGCCGGCGCCCTCGCCGACCGGTACGGCCGCAGGCGGATGTTCATCATCGGCCTGGCGGGATTCGGCACGACGTCGGCCCTCTGCGGCCTGGCGCCCACCATGGAGCTCCTCATCGGCTTCCGGATGGTGCAGGGGCTCTTCGGCGCCGTGCTGGTTCCGACCTCGCTGGCGATCATCAACGCCAGCTTCCACGGCGAGGAACGGGGCAGGGCGTTCGGCATCTGGGCGGCGGCCTCGGGGGTCACCACCATTGGTGGGCCGATTCTCGGCGGCTACGTCGTGGACCAGCTCAGCTGGCGCTTCGCCTTTCTCATCAACCCGCCGCTCGTGGTGGTGGCGCTGCTCGTTGCGCTGCGCTGGGTCCCCGAGTCGCGGGACGAGCAGGCGCAGTCCCACTTCGACTGGCTCGGCGCCGCGGCGGTCGCGCTGGCCGTGGGCGGGCTGACCTACGGGGCCATCCGCGGGCAGTCGTCG
>CAYVLM010000199.1:4328-4535 GCA_964452225.1 uncultured Steroidobacteraceae bacterium
GTCGCACTGGTCGGACCTCTCGGCCTTCGCCAGTCTCGGCGTGGGGGCTGTCCTGGCGATCAGCCTGGTGCCGTTGATGACCCGGCGCCCATACCCGCTGGTGCCGCCTTCGCTCTTCGGGTCACGCAACTTCACCGTCACGAACATCGCGACGGTCCTGATCTACGGGGCGCTCTACGTCTACGGAGCCCTGCAGGCTGTCTTCCT
>CAYVLM010000200.1:0-474 GCA_964452225.1 uncultured Steroidobacteraceae bacterium
TGGACACCGCTGCGCGGGACACGTGGGCCCGGCGGGCGACGTCCAACTGGCGCCACCCGCGTCGAAGGCGCACGGCGCGGAGGACGGAGCCCAGGTGCTGGTCGTCCACCGTTGCTACGATGCGTCCGAGGGGTTACCAGACACTTACCCCATGCTTAGCCGCCCCCAGCCACGCGAGGCGGCACCTCGACGCCCAGGAGCGAGCGGAGCGTGGCGCGCCAGTCCGCATCCCCCGCCATCGCACGATCCAGCCGCGTGCCGCCGCGTCCGCCGATCACCTTCTCGCGCGTCACGGTGATCCACCCGTCCTCGAAGGCCCGCGAGACGACAGCTCGCTTCACGAACCCCGACTCGGGGTCGGTGGAGTAGATGCGGCATTGCTCGGCGTAGTCTCCGAGCGCGTGTGGCGTGAGAGTGAACGCATAGCCCCAGCGCCATGCCATGCCAAGATCCTCGACCACAAGACCGCCTTCC
>CAYVLM010000200.1:484-4505 GCA_964452225.1 uncultured Steroidobacteraceae bacterium
CTCGGAGACCCGGTACTGCCGGCCGCCCGCGATCTGGATCTCGCGCCGGTCCACGTCGAGCGGTTCGCGCGTGAAGAAGCCAAAGCCGACATCCGTCAGCCAGCGCCGATCGAGCTCCACCAGCAGGGCCATGTGCGCGAACGGCGGGGCAAGGCCGCTCGGAGCGTCCGCGGTGAACGGCCGTGCGGCCAGGCGCCGAACGCGGAAGCCGAGTGCGGAGAGCAGCTCGCCAAAGAGGCCGTTGAGCTCGTAGCAGAACCCGCCGCGCCCGCGGATGATGACCTTGTCGAAGAGCGCCCCGGGCTCGAGTCGGATGGGTATCCCAAGGAAGCAGTCGAGCGCCTCGAACGGCACCGCCAGGAGGTGGGCTCGCTGCAGGGCAACGAGTGTCTCCGGGGTGGGCGTGATGGGGCCCGTGTACCCGATCCGTTCGAGATAGCGCACGACATCCAGGGTCACGGCGAGACCAGCTTGTCGAGCTCGGAGGCCGATGGCGAGGCTTCCACGAACCTGCGCCCCTCGTCGATCGGCAGGTGCCCGTTGACGACCGCCAGCTGCGCGACCCGCCCGTCGAGTAGGTGCGCCACGCTGAACCTGCCGGCGTCCGGATCACCGAGCACCACCTCCGCATCGATGACCGGCGCCCAGCCGACGACGTCAACCAGATGGCCGGCGAACTCCGAGTAGACCCACGGAGCGCGAGGCGACGGAACGGGCTCGCCCAGGATGCCCAGTGCGGCAGCGTCACCGCCCTCGAGAGCGGCGTGCCAGTGCTCGACGCGGATTCCGGCGCTGCCCGCGAGCGGGTGCGGGACCCGGGCCACGTCGCCGGCGGCGAAGACCCCCGGCGCGGCCCGGCGCGATGCGTCGACCACCACGCCGTCCTGCACGGTCAGGCCCGCGATCTCGGCGAGCTCGGTGCGGGGCTTCACGCCAACGCCTGCCACGAGGAGGTCCGCGGCCAGCCGCTCCCGCCCAACCAGGACGGCACCCGGCTCCAGCGCGCTGGCTGCGGTCTCCAGCCGCACCGCAACCCCCGCCTCGGCCAGGCGTCGAACCGCCCATGCCGAGAGGACGCGGCCGAGGGATCCGGCCCACAGCGCGTCGCTCAGCTCGAGGAGCGTCACCCGCAGACCGGTGGCCGCCAGCGAGCCCGCCACCTCAACGCCGATGAAGCCTCCGCCAACCACGACCGCCCCGGCGCCAGGCTCGGCGCCGGTCGCCGCCGAGCGGATCTGGCGTGCGTCGGTCACGGTGCGAAGCAGCATGGCGTGCTCCGCGCCGGGGACCGGCGGTTGCCGTGGCTCGGCCCCGGTGGCGAGCAGCATGCTCCCGAACCGGAACCGCCGCCCGTCCGCCAGCCGGGCCTCTCGCCACTCCAGGTCGATCGCTTCGACCGGCACGCCAAGGGCGAGCTCCACCGAGCGACGCTCGTACCAGCCCGCCGGCTCGACGGCGATCAGGTCGTCGGGGACCTCGCCGGCCAGGAGCTCCTTCGAAAGCGGCGGGCGGTTGTAGGGCGCCCGCTCCTCGTCGCCGACCAGGAGAATCGAGCCGCGGTAGCCGCGCCGCCGCAGGGTCCGGGCGCAGCGCGCCGAGGCAGCGCCTCCGCCCACGAGCAGCACGTCCACGTCGCGCGCCGTGGTCGCCCGGGTCACGGAGCGGTCGCCATCGGGCTAGGCTCGGTTCTCCACCGGGGATCGCGCCGGCTCCAGATCCGCGAGCAGCGCGGCCGGCGAGAGCTGCTCGGAGAGGAGCCGCCAGTAGCCGGCGGTCTGCCCCGTGAGCTCCAGCCAGGATCGGACCAGCCGCGCTCCGGCCGGATACGTGAAGCGATAGGTCCGGCCCACCGGATCGCGCAGGATGCGGATCGTGTGATCGACGCGCTCCGGGGACATCAGCCCGACGTCGGAGAGGTAGGCCCGCACCTCGGGTTCGGGACGCGTGTCGTGGTGGAGCATGATGCTCGCGTTGGCCACCGCAGCCCGCAGCCCGGCGTCGGCCTTGTCGACGGCCACCGCCGCCGCCCAGTCACCGTCGACGCCCACCTCCGCGCCGATCGTCCGCAGTTCGCCCTCCAGCTCGCGGTCGCTCATAACCACCTCGCGGGCGACGCTCGCCGCCCCCTCGCCGAGAAGCGCCTCGGGGCTGTTCGTGGTGCGCAGCGTCGCCTCCCCGAGGTCGGCCAGCCCGATCAGGATGCGCTCCTTGGTGACGGACTCGGCGTGGTGCCCGGGGTACCCCTCGTGCGCCGCCAGGGATGCGACGAGGCCAACCTGGACCGGCAGGTCGATGTTGATCTCGATTCGGGTCCGGCCAGCGCCCGCGAACCGCGCGGATGCGCCCCACGGGCGGTCGTGGGTCTCCTCCCAATCGATCGACTCGGGCTCGGGGATCTCGAAGTCGCGGCGAGTCACGGCGCGGAAGCGTCTTGCCGAGCGTTCCAGCGCGCCAAGCACCCGCCCGGGAGGAACGCGAAGCGCGTCTCGCAGCCTGCCCGCTCGTGCGCTGAGCGGCTCACGGCCGGGGAGCGCCTCGCTCAGCGCGGCACCGACGGAGGCCAGCTCGGCGTCGGGCACCGGTCGAACCGGTACGCCAAGCAGCTGCTCCACCAGGTCGAGGTAGCCGATATCCTCGCCTGCCGCCCGCCTGGCGAGCGCGCTCATGGCCCGGAGCTGTCCGGCGAACCAGAGCCGCCGCCTGCCCGTGGCCGCGTCGCTTCCCGGCAGCGCCGCCGCGAGGTCGGCGAGCGCGAGCGACTCGTCGTGCAGCTCGGCGGCCAGCGGTACGGGTTCGGCCAGGGCGATCTCCCGCAGCTCGGGCGGTCCGACGTAGCTGTCCACGAAGCCCGGGCTGAGCCGATCCAGTCGCAGGGCCAGGAGCAGGTAGCGGCGCGCCAGGTCGTCCATCCGTGCACATGCTACCGATGGGCGCATCCCCCGCGCGAAACGGCCGCGATCGCGACCCTCAGGCGGCGGGGAGCGCCAGACGGAAGCGCGCGCCACCGCCCTCGACGTTCTCGGCCGTCACGGATCCGCCGTGCGCGCGGGCGATGGCACGGACGATCGCCAGGCCCAGGCCGGAGGTTCCGCTGGTGCGGTCCCGGGCGAGGTCGGCCCGGTAGAAGCGGTCGAAGAGGTGCGGAAGGTCCTGCGGGGCGATGCCCGGACCGTGATCGCGAACCGACAGCTCGACGTTCCCGTCATCGAACCCTGACGCGGAGAGCTCGATCGCGCTGCCGGCCGGGGCCATCCGCAGCGCATTGTCGACCAGGGCTCCGATTGCCTGGCGGAGCCGGTCGGCATCCGCATGCACCCTCACAGCAGGGTCGGCCGCGATGCGGACCGTGACTCCCGCCGCGTCGGCGCGTGCCCTGAACGCGGCCGCAACGTCGGCGAGCAGCGCGGTCGCTTCCACGTCGGCGCGCGCCAGGGCCAGCTCGCCGGACTCGGCGAGGCTCACCGTGCGAAGGTCATCCACGATCCGGCTGAGCAGCCGTGCCTGGTCGCGGATGGTGGCGACATGCCGGTCGTCGTGCGGGTAGACGCCATCGATGACCGCCGAGCTGGTCGCGTCGATTACCGCGAGCGGCGTCTTCAGCTCGTGGGCAACGTCCTGGAAGAGCCGGCGGCGGGTCGCCTCGGAGCTCTGCAGCTCGGAGGCCATGCCGTCAAAGGTCCGGCCGAGCGCGCCGATCTCGTCGCGCCGATCGGCAAGGCCGCTGCGTGCCGCGAGGTCGCCGCGGGCGATGCGCCCCGCGGCCCCGGCGAGCCGTCCCAGCGGCCGCGTGAGCAGGCCGGCGGCGACGAGGCCGACCAGGGAGGCGACCACGGCGGCGCCGATGGCCACGAGCACGAGGGTCACCACCGTGTCCGACTGGACCTGGGCGTTGTGCATGCCTGCCATTGGACCCTGGCCACGCCCCGGAGTCGCCCCGGTCAGGTCCAGCTGCGCGAACCCCCGACCGATGACGATGGTGGTGGCGAGCGCGACCGCGCCGGCCGTTCCGATGGCCACCACG